>JAYVSP010000120.1:0-4869 GCA_043775215.1 Planctomyces sp.
CAGAGCGAAAGCCGACGATGCGGTTGCTGCCCTACGGCATTCCCATCTGCTTTGGTGCGATCGCCGTGTTCGTGTACGACGGCCTGTTGATCTAGTCGCCAACGAATCAACCCCAGGCACTTGTTCCCAAGCTCTGCGTGGGAACACACGGGTTCGACGCTCCGCGTCTGGTCGGTCACAGGACATGCTTCCGGTGAAACGGATTGACGGGACGCGAGCGTCGAAGGCCTGCGTTCCCACGCAGAGCGTGGGAACGAGAGGGGCGAGGTCGCTTGATTGGTCGATGTTGCTCAATTCAGGTCTCGTCCGGCAGATTTCGCTTGTGGGAGTTTGCCGACACGAGCCCGACGTGCCAGCGAGGGAACACATTCAGAATCCCTCGCTTGCGCGTCGGGCTCGTTTCAATCTCAACTCATCAGAAAGTCCCCGCGATCGGCAAAGCCGTTATAGGCTGAAGACTTTGCCCAGACGGTGCCGATCATACGAAGGAAGGCTTGGTGTCCCATGCGACTGAAAACCCTGGTGCTTCTGGCAATTGCCGGAATGTGCGGCCTGGTGGCCATGATGGGTGTGCAACAAGTCCTGTCGACAAATGCGAGCGACGGGAAGAGCGAAGGGCAAAAAGTGCTGGTGGCCACGGCAGAGATTCTGCCGGGGCAGATACTGGATGAGAAAAACGTGGAATTCAAAGTGTTGCCGGCGGAGGCGATCCCGGAAGGGGCCGTCACCAAGCCGGAACAGGTGCAAGATCGAACATTGAAGGTGCGAGCTTTCGCAGGTGATTTGATCACTGTGGCCAAATTGGCTAAGAAGGGAGGCGGAAACGCGGCGAACGATGTCCCGAACGGCATGCGTGCTGTGTCGATTCCCATCGACCCGACAATGACCGGCGCGGGCTTGATTCACCCTGGCGACAAAGTGGACGTGCTGGTGACCTACCGGTCGGCGAATTCCGGTCGCGATCAAAACATCGGCAAAGAGGTCAAGACCGTTCTGGAGCACATCGAAGTATTCGCGATCGACGGATTGCGTGACACGACATTGGCACCGGCCAACAATAACAGCACACAGCCAAAGAACGTTTCGTTGCTGGTCACTTCTGAACAAGCCAAATTGTTGAAGCTGGCTGGCGGCGTCGGGGACTTGCACTTGACGTTGCGAGGTGCATCCGACGAACAACAGACGGACAAAGACGAATTATTTGATCCGCGGCAGGCCGAATCGCTCGCTGTGGTGGATCACGAAAGTCGGGACGAGGATCGCCATCCGGTCGTTCATACCGAACCGGTCAGCGAGCCGGCCAAGAAAACGAAGAAGTGGAAGATCGAGATCTACGAAGGAACAAAAAGCCGCATTGAAGAAGTTGATCTGCCGGAAGAGACGGCAGCCACTCCCCCTACTCCCACGGCGGCGGCTCAACAAGCCAAGCAAACTGAACAAGCAGCGCAACCGTGGGTGGGATCGATTAAGAAACTGTTTGGAGGCTAGTTGGATGATTTTTGATTTTTGATTTTCAAGGGAACCGCAGTCTGTGTTCTCAATCAAAAATCAAAAATCACAGTCGTAGTCACAGGGATGTGAGGTGCAGGGATGCGTCAGTTAAGAACCATTTTTTGGGCCGGCATGTGCTCGTTGCTGGTTGTGGTCGTGAGTTTCACGCTCACGCAGCCACTTTTCGCAGAGCCAGCCGTCGCGTCGTCGAGCAACGAACCGGTTGTGCCAATCACGTCCGCACGCACCGACCTGGAACTCATCGAGAAGTTCGCCAAGGTGCTGGAAACCAAGAATCGCATCGTCCGCGTCGACGGTTTCGATCCGCTGGTTCTCAATGTCTCTGCGCTCACCCCCAATCGCATTCGAATCGCTGGACTCGTGCAGGGCGTGACCACGCTGATAATCTCTGACGAGACCGGTGCCAATCTGACGGTCGAGATCTTCGTCAAAGGAGACACCCGCGCCCTGCAAATGATCATCGACCGCAAGTTCCCCAACTCATCGATTGAAGCCTTCAAGGTCCAAGAATCTGTCGCGTTGCGCGGCTGGGTTTCTCAGCCCGAACACATCACGCAGATCGCGGAGATCGCGGAACAGTTCTACCCCAAAGTGCTCAATCAGATGAAAGTCGGCGGCGTGCAGCAGGTGCTGCTGAAGGTCAAGGTGATGGAGGCTCAGCGGTCGGTCATCCGCGAACTGGGCATGAACTTCACCTATCTGAATCGCAATGGCTACGTCAACAGTTCACCGGGAGCGATCACCAGCTTGGGCGACGTCTCGCTGCCGTTTAGGCCCGGAGTTCCGTCAGTGACTACGACGGCCAGCACGATTCGTAATGCGACCGGCTCGTTTGGCATCATCGGCGATAACAACGTCTTCAGCACGTATATGACCGCACTGCGGGACGAAGCGTTGCTGAAGATCCTGGCGGAGCCCGAAGTCGTCGTGACGAACGGCCGTCCCGCGACACTGCTCTCTGGCGGCGAATTTCCGATTCTCGTACCACAAAGCTTGGGTACCGTCACGATTCAGTGGCGTGAGTTCGGCGTCCGCCTGGAAGCGGTCGCCAATGTTTTAGGAGGTGGCAGCTTGCGGCTGGAACTGCAACCGGAAGTCAGTGACAAGGACAACAGTGTTGCCGTCACGACCAATGGCATCACCGTTCCTGGACTGACAGTCCGCCGCGTCAACACGCAAGTTGAAATGAAATTTGGCCAGACCCTGATGCTGGCGGGATTGATCTCCAGCCGGCAGACCGCGACCACTCACAAGATTCCGTTCCTCGGCGAACTTCCGTACATCGGAGCGGCCTTCAGCCGGAAACGGTACGATGAGGCCGAGACGGAAGTGGTCATCACTGTCACGCCCGAATTGGTCGCTCCGCTCGACGAGGGCCAAGTTCCGCCCGGCGGTCCAGGCCGGTTCACGGATACGCCAACCGATCGAGAATTCATGGCCTACGGTCTCGTCGAAGTCCCCAACTACGGCGGCCGTTGCCCGACCTGTGGTCCTGGGCAGTCCGGCCCGTACATCGTTCCCGGTTTGAAAGACGGCCAGCCCGTTCCGTCGACGAATGGTCTGCCACCCAAACCAAACAACAACGAATTGATCCTACCGCCGCCGGTCCCTGAGACCGACCAGTCAAGTCGGAGCAGTCGGCGTCCGAATTCGCCAGCCGTCCGCCAAGTCGGTTGGGATTCCTCCCGCTCGGCCAGTGCGCCGGCCCCCGATGCTCGCCGTTCGCAATCCGAATCGGCCGCGCCCACGACAACATCACGATCCACCGGTCCCGCACGGAACTCGGCAACCGGCCGCAGTTCCGCGCCCACGCCGACGACTCCCTCGAACACCAAGAACGCGTCTTCAAGCATCAACCGCAAGCCGGGCCTCATCGAGCCTCCCGCTCGATAGTCCGCGGCCACATCTCTCCCCGTTTTCCGAATGGTCTTTCTACCATGAAAAGCGTCGTTCGACTCGCGTTGGTTGATCCGAAAGATTCCAACCGCGCTTCGCTGAAGAACCTGTTGCTGGGCCTGGATGCCGTGTGGCTGGAAGCAGAGTGCTCCAGTTATGAATACTCCTTCGATGTCATCGCTCAGACGCAGCCGGATATCGCGCTCATCGCGATTGACTCCGATCCGAACCAGGGTCTGGATCTCGTCGCGCAAATTACAAACAACTTGCCCAACTGCGCCGCGCTGGTCATCAGTGGATCTCAAGAAGGAAGCTTGATCCTCCGCGCGATGCGCAACGGTGCCCGCGAATTTCTCGCCCAACCGCTGAAGCTCGACGATTTTCTGGCCGCGCTCGACCGCATCAATCAGTCGCAGAATATCCGTAATGAAGACGGTCCCAAGAAGAATTCCCAGGTGCTGACTGTGGCCAGCGTGAGCGGCGGTCTGGGTTCGACGGCGATCACGGTCAATCTCGCCTGCATGCTGGCCCAAAACCCGCGCAACAACGTCGCGATCATCGATCTTGACCTGGCACTCGGTGACGCGGACGTCTGGTTGGACATTATCCCCGACTACACCATCCAAGACGTCGCCGACAACATCAGCCGTTTGGACTATGCCCTGCTGAAACGTTCGCTCACGCGACATGCTTGCGGTGCGTTCCTGCTGCCCCGCCCGGTGCAGATGGACGACCGACCTGTCATCTCGCCCGACGAACTGCGGCGCGTCATCGCCTTACTCAAGGCGACATTCACGCATCTGATCATCGACCTCAGTAAGAGCTACACACCGCTGGACCTGGCTGCGATTGAATCCTCCGATAGTGTGCTGCTCGTCACGCAACTGGATTTGCCGTGCCTGCGCAATGTCGTCCGGCTGATGCAATTCTTTGACCAGAAAGAAGGACTGTCAGAAAAGGTCAAGATCATCGTCAATCGTATGGGCCTGCAAGATGCGAACATCAGCCTCAACAAAGCGCTGGAGACCATCGGCCGCGAAATCTATTTTCAATTGCCGAACGACTACGTTTCGATGGTCGAATCCCGCAACAACGGAGTGCCGCTGCTGACCTACGCTCCGAAGGCCCGCATCACCAAAGCCCTCGACGAACTGGCCCAGCAGCTCGATCTCAACTCCGAACAGGCCGACACCAAGAAGCCCGCCGATCAGCCCAAAAACAAAAAGGGACTCTTCAGCTTCTTGTCGAGCGCCTCGCGCTGATTGGACAAACTCGCTGCCCCGGTTTTGGTGGGTCGGACGCGCCTGACAGAACTTCCCCAACGGGACTTTGTTGGCAGCGTTATATCATTAAGGCCGAAGACGTTGTTTTTCAGGCAAGAAATCCCAAGCACCAAAGAATTCAAAAAATGCTGCGGGCAACTTTGCAATCGAAGCGGCCACAGACATTTTGAGATTTCGA
>JAYVSP010000121.1:0-6092 GCA_043775215.1 Planctomyces sp.
AACCGAACGAAAATGTGTCGCCCCTTCAGGGCTTTGGTGATGTTACGCCCGTTGACCCAGGGCGATGCCCTGGGCTTTCGAGTGACGTCCCTTCGGGCCTGAAGACAGAAGACCGAAGCACGGACGCAGAGAACAGGAACACTAATCGGTACTTATCTCCGCTCATGAAGGCAGAGCAACCTGGAGTCTAGTGAAGATCAGCGGGGATTAATGTTCCAAAGTTTGTCTTCAGAATCGGGGGATGTCTGCGGGCTGACGCCGGTGTCAGCCCCCGGACGAATCGCGAGTGTGGTTCTGGCCCAACGGGCCAAGACCGATTCCCTCGATGCCCGAGTCCTCGCCAAGTTTGGCCAGGTCGTCACGCCGCCCTGTCTGACCATTCCCAGTGGGCCGCAGGCCGAGTTGAAGCAACTGGTCGAGCGGCGCCGGCAGCTCATCGAGCTGCGCACCGCCGAGACCAATCGCCAACAGCAACTCTCGGTCAAACACGCCTTGCGCAGCGTGGCCGCGGTGCTCAAGCTGCTGGAGAAAGAGGTCCGCCAGACCGAAACCCAGATCGCCAGGCTGATTGCCGATCACGACGACTGGCGGCAGCGCGACAAGATCATTCAGTCGCATCCGGGACTGGCGAACGTCGCTTCCAGAGCGCCCGGCCGCTCATGGCTCAATCTGCGGCGAAATAGGACTTCAGTGAGCGAAAGACGTTGCGGGCGCGCGCTTGGAACGTTGCGACGTCGGGTGCCCAACCGCGTGGCGTGATGCTCACTTCGAAATAAGTCCGTTTGGCGATCTCCTGTTTTGAGGGGAGCAGAATATGCTTCGGTGGCGGCCCGAATGTGATTCGCAATTCGACGGGCTGCTGTTGTTGGCGAGCTCCCCAAAATGGCAATAAAAATGTCTTGCCGATGCGGACAGTCGCCTTTCCCTCGGTGCTCTTGCGAAGTTTTGCCCGTTCTTCCTTCACGAAGCTGCCGAACTTAAGCCCGATCATTTCTGATGTCACACAGGCTAGGAATGCGCCGTCGAAGGCATAGGGGATGTTCGATTCATCGGGCACCGACACCGGTTCGGACTTGCCGCCGTGGAGTTGTTGCCGCGTGAAGGAAGTGGTCCGGTTACGGCCTTTGTCCTTGGACATGAAGAGCGCGTTGTCCGCTCGGCTCAGAATATCATCAAGGGTATCGCCGTCCTCGACCTCTGTGACGCCGAACGACACGGTGACCTTGAGAGACTCGACTTTGGAGAGGGTTGTTTGGCTGATGGAAACTCGCAGGCGTTCGGCCTTCGCATGAGCTTGTTTCAGATCGGTTGCCGGGCAGAGCACCACGAATTCCTCGCCCCCGTAACGGCAAATGAGTTCACCTGAGTATGTCTCAGTCTGCAAGAGTTTCGCCAGATTCACGAGCACCTGGTCGCCGGTCTGGTGCAGGTATGTGTCGTTAACGTTTTTGAAGTGATCGACATCCAGAAAGATCACAGAGAACGGCTCGGAATTCGACTGACTGTTGAAATCGGCGAACATCGACCTCAATGTCCGTTCTAATTCACCGCGATTCGACAAGCCTGTCAGCGAGTCTCGCGTGGCTTTTCTGCGGAGATCGCTGTCCTCGCGGCGGCGCCGGCGGTCTTCCGACAGATTGCGGAAGATTTCGGCGACGCCTTGCAGGCTGCCGTCATGATCGAAAAGCGGGACCGACATCACCTCGACGTCTATCCAATTCCCATTGTCGTGCTGCACCTTGAGCTGCGACGTCAATGGTTTCTCGGTCCGGATGACTTCTCGCAGCGGGCGCGAGACCTCATCGAGCGGTCGGGTTTGCTTGTCGGCGAATTCGATCTGCTTGCTGGTCCAGGGCTGGTCCAGCATCCGCACGGCGGATCGTCCCAGCACGCGTTCCATGCCGTTGTTCCAGATGCGGAACTTCAGGTCTGAATCGACCAAGTAAAACCCATCGTACATATTTTCGAGCACGTACAAATACGAGAAAATATGGCACATCGAACTGGCCTGCATTTCCTCGGCCAGTTGGAAGAAGCCGCTGGGTGCCATCGGCGGCGGGTCGTGCAGTTCGCGCTTGAACGGAAGGCCCTCGGTCTGAATCCAACGGTTCAGCGCATTGACCAAATTGCCATCGAACCGCGTGTCGACCGTGCCACTGAGAATTGCCAGAATGTCTTCATGCGGCTTAGCGTCGCGATAGACTTGGTTGTGCGATAGCGAATCGTACGCATCGGCGATTGCCAAGATGCGCGCGCCCAGATTTAGCTCGGCGTTGTTGAGTGCATTGCTGTCATAGTTCGGATTGGACTGGTTGACGATGTCCAGCACCTCTTGATCGACGCGGCAAGCTTGAAGCACGTCGATTCCGACGTGATGCTGCAACGCGAACAACTCTTGCTCGGCCGGATTCAACGGGCCGGGCTTGAACAGCACATGATCGGGAACGCCGATCTTGCCGATATCGTGCAGAAGAGCGGCAATCTCCAGCTTGCGGAGCGGCCGCCCGTCCCAACCGAGGAATCGAGCCAGCCCCGTCGCGATCAATGCCGTGCGGCGCACATGCTGGATCGTGTTGGCGTCACGCAATCGCAATGCGGCCAGCAGACTGCGAAGCACTGGCCGCGCGATGACTCCCTGCAACTGCTCCGACGAAGAATCATTCGTCGGTCCCGCGTCGGCAGTGCGCGATAGCCGCAATAAATCCAGCAATAACCGCGACGATGCGGTCGGGTAATGCACCGGTGCCCCGAGGGATTGCAACTCACCAATGGGAATGTCAACCGTGGTCATTTTCCCGCCAATCTGTGGAAAACTGCGTCCGAGCCAGTTCGTCGGGGAAACCTTAGTTCACGCCAGTGATGAGTCAAACCGGTTTTGGCAATTGTCGCCGCGCCGTAGCACAGGCGGCTCGCCTGTGAATTGCGAGAGAATAAACAGGCGAGCCGCCTGCTCTCCGTTTTTCCGCGCGACTGCTAGAATCCCACCCGAAGTTTGTGATCTATGCCCTTAATCACGTCCCAGGAGATTTTCGTGCGCTGGTCCAAAACATTGATTCCGACCATGAAGGAAGTGCCGGCTGATGCGGAGATCCCCAGCCACCAATTGATGTTGCGCGCCGGACTGGTTCGGCAGCTCATGGCCGGCAGCTACACGTATTTGCCGCTCGGCTGGAAGGTGTTGCGGAAGGCGGAGGCGATCGTTCGCGAAGAGATGGAAGCGGCCGGAGCCATCGAAATTCACATGCCCGCGCTGCAACCGATCGACCTCTTCGACCGAACCGGGCGGCGCGAAGCCTTCGGAAATGTGCTGTTCCACTGGGAGCAAAAGCGGGGCGGCAGCAAGGTTCACTTCGCGCTCGGCCCGACGCACGAAGAAGTTGTCACCGATCTCGTCAGCAAACACATCAGCAGCTACCGCCAGTTGCCGCTCAATCTGTTCCAAATTCAGACCAAGTTCCGCAACGAAGAACGGCCGCGTTTCGGAGTGCTCCGCACCAGCGAATTCTTGATGAAGGACGCTTACAGCTTTCACGCGAGTCTCGAATCGCTGCACGAGACCTATCAGGCGATGTACCGAGCGTACTGCCGCATCTTTGCTCGCTGTGGCCTCGAATATCTTCCGGTCGAAGCGGAGAGCGGCCCGATCGGCGGCGATGCCTCGCACGAATTCATGTGTCCCGCCAACAACGGCGAGGACCGGATCGTCCGTTGCCGCCAGACCGGCTACGCCGCAAACCTGGAACGCGCCGATACCGGCCGCACTCCGCCAGTCATCGCCACGTCCCCCGATGCCAAACCTATTGCCAAACTGCACACGCCCAACGTTGGTTCGATCGAAGCGGTCTGCAAATTTCTGAAATGCAAACCGCAGCGGATGATCAAGACACTGATCTACTCCGCCGACGACAAGCCGGTCGCCGTGCTGATCCGCGGTGACCACGAAGCCAATGAAGGGAAAATCCGCCGCGCACTCGCAGCCAGCAAACTCGAACTGGCTTCTCACGAAACGATTCTGCAGGTTACGGGAGCTCCCGTCGGATTCGCGGGACCAGTCGGCATCCAATGCCCGATTATCGCGGACCATGATGTTCCGGTCATCGTCAACGCGATCACCGGAGCCAACGAAGTGGACCAGCATCTCACCAACGTCAACGCCGGCCGCGACTACTCGTTGACGACCACCTTTGATCTCCGCAACGCCGAAGCGGGAGACCCGAGTCCGGGCGGTGAAGGAACGCTGGAACTGGTTCATGGCATTGAGATCGGCCACGTCTTCAAGCTGGGGACGAAGTACACGGTCTCGCTCGAAGCCCACTTCTCCGATGAGAAGGAACAGCGGCATCCGATCATCATGGGCTGCTATGGCATCGGCGTGAACCGCATCGTCGCCGCGCTGGCCGAAACTCAAAACGACGAGAATGGCCTGATCTGGCCGCTAGCGGTCGCACCGTATGAAGTGGTCGTGCTCCCACTGCAAGAAGAGCCAGCAGTCGTGCAGGCCGCTGAGTCCATTTACACACAGCTCCAACAATCGGGAGTCGATGTGTTGCTCGACGATCGTCCGCAGCGAGCCGGTGTGAAGTTCAAAGACGCCGACTTGATCGGCTTCCCGCTGCGAGTCGTCATCGGCGGCAAGGGATTGCAAGAGGGACTGATCGAACTCAAATGGCGCACCGACTCCGCACCCACGAAAGTTGCAGTCGCGGAGACCGTCGCTACGGTCCTCAAACAACTCGCCGACCGCCGCCAGCAAGAGGCCGCGACAGTGCCCGTGTAGGGTTCCGAAAACCCCAATGTCCAAATCCCAATGACCAATGTCCAAATCAGAGCAATTTGAAAACATCGCTGTATTTGCCGAGTTCACAGCGAATGATCAAAGAGAGTCACCGATTCTTGGACATTGCGATTTGGACATTGCGATTTGGACATTGGGGTTTGGACATTGAGATTTTGACGTGAGCGGCCGCCATGCCTTCTGCGAATCAAGTCACCAAGCGCCTGTTGGATTTAATCTCCGATAAGGATTCGTCAGACGAGCAGATCAATCAGGCGGCGCGCGGCTTGTTGCAATCGACGAAAGGAACCTCCGCAGGCAACCTCCGCAATGTGCTCGAAGTTCTCAGCCTGGGTCTCGATGTCGAAGATCCGACCCGCGCGGGCGTGCTGATGATGGTCTGTGGCTCAATGGTGGAGTTCGGAGCGGAGACGAGGCCGCTTCACGAACCGCTGATCCGACAGCTCCGCAAGATCGTCGAAACGGCGAGCAAATTTCAGCAGGCAGTTCTGTCGCGGATGCCTACTTCCTCGGCGGAAGATTTCGACCGCGAGGCTGCGTTCAAGTCCGCAGCGAAGAAGACTGCCGCCGAACTTCCTGACGAAGCGGCGGCGTGGAGAGTCCTGGAGCAGTCGTATCAAGCGGGTATCTCGCTTTTTTCTGTCAGTCGTGATGCTCGCACTTTTGCACGCCGCGAATTGTTACTGATCCGCGAACTCGCCGAATTCAATCAGGGTGCCGCATGGTTGTGGAAAATCCTGCAAGTGCTGGACGATGAGCCGCTTCTCGTGATTGAACCGGCGACACGCATGGGCATCGTCGGCCGCCTGAATGGCGTGGCAGAGAATTTCCAATTGAACGTTCTGTTGATGGATGTGTTTCCGCGCGGTTGGTTTCGCCGCAAACGCGTTTCCAAGGGTGCCGCCGATGTTGCACGCGGAATGGGACCACAACAAGCCGACGAGGTGATCCACGGAACCTGGAACCTTTACACCGGCGCCGCCCTGCAACAGGACCGGACTCTGCCCGATCCCAACGATTTCGCGGCCAGTTCTACTTGGGTATGGAATGAGGGAGTTCCGGCCGATATCCCCACTTTGTTTGGCCACCGAGTCGTGCTGCTGGGGCCAACCGGCTGCGCTCGAACCTGGGATTCGCAGCGTGCCTTCAACCTTCTGCCAGCCAGCATCTCCAAAGTCCGCAAACTGAAAATCAGCGAAGTTGAGCAATGGTTGGATCGGATTTGCACAGCACCTTGAAGCAACTTGACCCAGATGTGTCATACTTTAGTGCGTCGTCAGTTCTACAAACGTGGGTT
>JAYVSP010000122.1:0-11666 GCA_043775215.1 Planctomyces sp.
CGTCAGGAAGCGGACAACAGTCACCGCTTCCTGACGGGCGCGGCTCCAAATCACCAATTTGTTTCTGCACGAGTCCTTAAGCCGAGTACGAAGAGGGAATCAGCGTAAAACCATGCAACAAGCAAATCGCTGCGATTTGGAACTCATAGGGACCGACCACACAGCCGGCCAAATCCAGTTCGTGGCGAATTCGTGCATAGAGGACGGCTGCATTGGGTTGAATCACTTCTGGTTAAGTTTCCCTCCCTTCATTTTCCGCCCTCCATTTTTCGCCTGCATCTTGAGAATTGTGGCCGATTCACGAACAGGCTGGCGAAAACTGAAGGACGAAGAAATAAGAGCGTCCCCAATTGAGCCAGAGATTAATGAGCGTGCTTGACTCAAAGGAAAACCACGATGACCAACCGACGTGACTGGCTGACTTCAATGGGCATGTTTGCGGCTGGAGGTCTGGCCGCCAGCAGCTGTGGGCCGCGATTCAATGAGGCGTTCGGCGTCGACGACGCGAACAATCCGGCGGCGAACGTTGGCGACAAAACGACGACGATCAAAATCACGAAACTCACCGCCACACCGATGCAGCGGAAAGTCTTCCTCAAGCTGGAGACCAATCACGGCGTCACCGGTTGGGGCGAGATCGATCAGCTCGAACCCTACGTCGCGGCGGCGTTGGCGCGGTCGCTGTTTGAATTACTGGACGGCGAGAACCCGACGCGGATCGAACATCTGTGGCAGAAGATTTATCGCTCACATCGCGACATGCGCGGCGGACCGTTTATGACGCACACTCTGGCCGGCATCGACATGGCTCTGTGGGACATCACCGGCAAGCTGTGGGGCGTGCCGGTTTATCGACTGCTCGGCGGGCCGACACGCGACAAACTGCGGTTTTATCCGACTCCCAACGCCACCAAAATCGGCTGCGGCTCGCAGCCGTTCTCCGGCACTCCGCAGCAGATCGATGGATTCGTGAAGTCGATCGAGAACGCTCGCAAGCAAGTCGGGCCGGACGGGATCGTGATGTTCGACGCACACTGTGCGATGCCGCCGCCGTTCCTGATTCAATTCGCGAACGCGATCAAACCGTATGACGTGCTCTACATCGAAGAACCGGCCGTCCCCGGCAATATTGAAGTCTTCAAGCGGCTGAAGCAGCACATCAACATCCCGCTGGCTGTCGGCGAGCAAGCCCGCACGATTTGGGACGTCATCACGTACCTGCACGAAGGCTGCGCCGACATCCTGCAAGTCGATTGTGCTCACACTGGCGGAATCACGCAGCTCCGCAAGATCGCGATCCTTGGCGAGGCGTATCACGTTCCGATCGCTCCGCATTGCGTGACGACTGACCTCGGTGCGACAGCGAGTTTGCATTGCAGCGCGGCGGTGCCGTTCTACTTGATTCACGAGTACTACCCGAGCATCACTCCGCCGGGCCTCGTGACGAAGAACTGGTCCATCGACAAAGACGGCTACGCCTCGCTGCCTCAAGGGGTCGGTCTGTGCTGCGAGATCGATGAGGCGAAACTGGCGGAACTCGCGAAGATGCCGAGCAAACCCGAATGGCCGACTCGGGGCCGATTGCCAGATGGGTCAATCGCGGACTACTGACGCATTAAAACAGTCCCAAGATCGGATGGCCGTGTTCGACGAGTCGCCGCGGGCGGGCTCACGCAGAGTTGGAAAATTGTTTCGATGCGTGTCCCAAGAACCGTCTGGTCCGGGCACGCTCTCCAGTGAACTGAAACGTGAGCAGGGTGGCCTCTATTGGTGACATCGCTCGCGTCATCGAATTTTTGCCGGTATCGTCAGCGTCACGATGGCCAAGTCCGTAGACGACTTCTTGAAACTTTTGACCGCCAGCGGACTGCTGTCCGATGCGAATGTCCAAGAGCGCTTTGCCCAAGTGCCGCCGGATCAACGGCCGCAAGACGGCGAGGCTTTGGCTCGCGAGTTGGTCAAGCAGAAACTGCTCACCAAGTTTCAGGCCGAGCAGCTTCATGCCGGTAAAGGGAAGTCGCTGGTGCTCGGTAACTACGTCATCCTCGACAAACTCGGTCAGGGTGGGATGGGGATGGTGCTGAAGGCCGAGCACAAACGCATGAAGCGGCTGGTGGCATTGAAGGTCATGTCACCGGCGGCGGTCAAATCGCCCGAAGCGGTGAAGCGGTTCCATCGCGAGGTAGAAGCAGCGGCGAAGCTGATTCATCCCAACATCGTGGCGGCGTTTGATGCGGACGAGGTGAAAGGAACGCACTTCCTGGTGATGGAGTACGTCGCGGGAACGGACCTCTCGGCCTTGGTGAAAAAGAACGGGCCACTGCCGGCCGAGCAGGCGATTCAGTGCATCGTCCAGGCGGCGCGCGGATTGGAGTTCGCTCACGAACAAGGGGTCATTCATCGGGACATCAAGCCGGCGAACTTGCTGATTGACGCGAAGGGAACGGTGAGGATTCTCGACATGGGGCTGGCTCGGATTGAGGGCGCGGTCGGCGGAAGTTCCGAGGGAGCGGGGCTGACGAGCACCGGGACGATCATGGGGACGGTGGATTACATGTCCCCCGAACAGGCGATGGACACCAAGCACGCGGATGCGCGCAGCGACATCTATTCGCTGGGTTGCACGTTGTACTATTTGCTGGTCGGCAAGGTCGTGTACGACGGTGACACGATGATGAAGAAGCTGATGGCGCATCAGAACGCGCCGATTCCGGAGTTGAGGGACGGACAAACGCAAACGTCTTCCACTCTCAACCCTCAACTCTCAACCCTCAATCAAGCCTTCCGCCGCATGGTGGCCAAGAAGCCGGAGGATCGGCCGCAGACGATGACGCAGGTCATTGCCGAGTTGGAGCGATGTCTGTCTGGCGGTTCGCCGACGGTGACACTCAACGCCAGTTCGCTCGAATCCGGCAGCGGCAACGAACTGCAAAACTTTCTGCAACAGATCAGCGGCGGCGAGGGGACAGTCGCCACGGGTGCGGCCTCGCCGGCGGCGAAAGGTACTGCCGTCGTTCCGTCGTCGGCCGATGAGGCGACAATGATTTCGTCCGGCGGCGAAGCAGAGACCGATCCGCGCACCGAGCTAACGCTTGCTACCGAACAGTCTGGCGAGCCGAAGGGCGTCAGCCCTCGGACTGTCCGGAGTCTGACGCCCGCCGGCTCGCCCAGGCAGCGCTCGCCAAGGCAGCGCAAGAGAACGTCCGTGCTTCTCGGTTCGCTGGCGGCGGCGTTATTGCTACTCGGCGCAGTGATCTTCTTCGTGCAAACCAATCGCGGCACCTTGCGGGTCGAGATCAACGATCCGCAGATCGAAGTCGCGGTCAAAGGGTCCGACATCGTCGTCAAGGACGAAGGCGAAGAAGACATCCGCCTCAAGCCGGGCGAGCACACGCTGCACGTCAAACGGGGTGATCTGGAATTCGACACCGACGCGATCACGCTGAAGAAGGGCGAGACCATCGCCGTGAAAGTCGAACTCTCCGGCCGCCGCGTGCGAGCCATGCGCGGCAACACACTGCTCGGACATCGCGAGATGCCGCGAGCCGCGACTGAAGCGAATGCCGCAGTCGGGTCGGCTCCTGCCGACCGAACGGCAACAAGCAACACGGTCAGCGGGAGCCGACCCGACGTGACTGGTCCGAAGCCGCCGCTGGCGAAGGCTCCGTTTGATGCGCAGCAAGCTCGCGCGCATCAAGAGGCGTGGGCCAAGCATCTGGGCGTGTCAGTTGAGTACACCAATTCGATCGGCATGAAGTTCGTCCTCATTCCGCCGGGTGAATTCACGATGGGAAGTACGCCGGAGGAAATCGAAGAGGCACTCCAAGCGGTCGGTGACAACAAACAGTTTCAGGAGGGGATCAAGAGCGAAGGTCCGCGGCACAAAGTGGTCCTGACGCAGCCGACTTATTTGGGCATCCATGAAGTCACCCAAGCCGACTACGAAAAAGTGATGGGAAAGAACCCAGCACACTTCGCTCGAACGGGACAGGGACAAGCGACCGTTGCCGGAATGGAGACATCGAACTTCCCGGTGGAAAACGTGAATTGGTACGAAGCCATCGAATTCTGCGCGAAGCTGAGCGAGCAAGAACAATTGAAACCGTTCTATTTCCGAGCCGGTGATACGGTGACGCCGCTTGACGGCACCGGCTACCGCTTGCCGACAGAGGCGGAATGGGAGTTTGGTTGTCGCGCGGGAACGACCACCAAGCGTTGGATCGGGGATCAAGACGAGCAATTGGCGCAGGCTGGTTGGTTCATCGCGAACTCCGGCAATCGACCACATGCGGTGGGAGAACTGAAAGCCAACCCGTTTGGTCTCTATGACGTCCACGGCAATGTCTGGGAGTGGGTTCAAGACGGATGGGAACCGACCTACTACGCACAATTTCAAGCAAAGCCTGCGATCAATCCCAACAGTCATTTTTCGGCCAGCACACAACGTGTGTTCCGAGGCGGCCGTTCGCGCGGTCCCGCTTCTTGTAGCAGTGCGTCACATCGCCACGCCGACAATCCGATGTTCCGCAGCCCCGACCTTGGTTATCGCGTCCTGTTGACGGTCGATGGCGTGAAAGCAGCGAACTCCCAACTGCCGTCGCCCGCCAAAGCCCCCCTCGATGCCCAGCAAGCTCGCGCGCATCAAGAGGCGTGGGCCAAGCATCTGGGGACGAAGGTCGAGACGCCCAACAGCGTCGGCGCGACGATGATCTTGATCCCGCCCGGCGAGTTCTTAATGGGCAGCAGTCCGGAACAAGTCGCCGCCGCCAAGAAGATGGCCGAAGACGAGCAGATGTTCTCTGGGGATTACTATTGGACGCGGCACCGCGAAGAAATGCCGCAGCATGGTGTCACGATCACGCGACCGTTTTGGATGGGCCGCACCGAAGTCACGGTGGGCCAGTTCCGCCGATTCGTCGAGTCGAGCAAGTATGTGACGGACGCCGAGAAATACGGCGCGGGCAACACGGAGAAGAAGGCACTCGACGAGAAAGTGAAGGACGCCGACAAGGGCCTCAACTGGAAATCGCCCGGCTATCCCACGAGCGACGAGACGCCGGTGACTCAAGTTTCCTGGAACGATGCGTGCGCGTATTGCAATTGGCTCAGCGAGCAAGAGCAGCGGACTCCGTGGTATCAATCCGCTGGCCAGGGAGCTTGGAAGATCGCGGCTCAGGCCGACGGCTATCGCTTGCCGAGCGAAGCCGAATGGGAATACGCCTGCCGCGCCGGCACGACGACGCAGTTTTCGTTCGGCGATGAGGCGTCGCGGCTGGGGGAGTACGCTTGGTATATGAAGAACTTTACAGACAAGGCCCAGCCGGTGGCGTTGAAGCTCCCCAATCCTTTCGGACTGTACGACCTGCACGGGAATGCTTGGGAATGGTGCCAGGATTTATTCAATCGCGAGTGGTACGCCAAGAGTTCACCTCGCGACCCCCTTGCAACATCGTCCACCGACACCGACCACATGGTCCGCGGCGGCTACTGGACCTACGCCGCGGCGTATTGCCGCAGCGCATATCGCGGCAGCAGCCCACCGTCGCACCGTTCCAAACTGCATGGCTTTCGCATCGTGCGAGTGATCGACGTCGCGGCCACGATCAACGCGCAGCCGACCACTCCCGTTTCTCAACCCGCCGCCGCGAAGTCCGCAGATCGCGCCGCGGCTGAGTGGGTGTTGTCAAAACGGGGAACGGTCACCGTTCAAGTCCCCGACGCTCAGGGAAAAACTGTGAACGAATCGGCCAGTTTGCCTGCGGGCGAGGTGGTCGTCACCGGTGTCAGTTTTCCCAACGAGATGAGGGATATCGACACGAGCATCGGGAAGCTGGCCGGACTGTCACAATTGACGTCGCTGCATCTCGATCATGCGATTCGCGTCGGCGATGCGGACGCGGCCATCCTGGCCAATTTCAAAAGTCTTCGATACCTGCATTTCGCCGTGAGCGGAATCACCGAAGCAGGACTGGGCTCGTTGGGCCAATTGCCGAATCTGGAGGTCCTGTTTCTGGACATGAAGGGTCAACCCATCACGGACAAAGAATTGCAGCGCTTGCTGGCGCTCACGCGACTCAAGGAGTTTTACCTCTTCACGAGCAACATCGACGAACCTCACTACCTGCCATTGCTCACGCTGCCGAACGTCGTGACCCTGTCGATCGGCGGCGGGCAATTGACCGATCGAGTCATTGCCGAACTGGAAAAACACCCTCACATCACGAAGGTCGGCCTCAACCAATGCGCCATCACCAGCGAAGGCATTCGTGCGCTGGCCAAGCTGCGCTATCTGATCAATCTGCAAATTGCATCGAGCCCCTGCGCGAACGCCGATCTGGAGCATGTGGCCCGGCTCGAAAACCTGGGCTGGTTGTTTCTCGACGATACGCCCATTGACGATGACGGCTTGGAGCATCTGACGGCACTCAAGAAACTCGGCTACTTGTCCATTCACAAAACCAAAGTCACGGCCGCCGGCGTCGCCGCGCTGCAAAAAGCTCTGCCCAAGTGCGTGATCGCGTGGGACGATCCGACCCATGCCAAGCCGCAGTAGCCTGCTGGTCTCGATTCTCCAAAATGGCGGGTGAGCATGGTGGGTCTCGATGACTCGACCCACCCTACAGAGATCGTTCTCGGCCGTTCGTCGCCAAGCCCCTCTTGACCGATTGACAGGTGTCGCGAATGATCCCGCTGCCGTTGAGGTTTGAGTTCGCGACCGATGTCCATGACTCAATCCGACGGTCATCGTGGAGGCTTGCCGTGACGAGAAGGATCTCATGGGGTGGTGTTCCGAATTGGATTGCGATTCTCGCGGTCGGCCTTGGATTGAGCCAATCGTCAGCAGTCGCGATGGGTCGCGAACCTTCCGAGTCTTCCTCGGAGAAGTCCGTCGCCGCGACCGATGAGGCCGTCACGCTGGATGGCCCGGCTCTCGGCGAGAAACCGACGTGGATCGAGGCTCTGCGAGCCGTATTGCTCACGGCGATTCCCGACAAGTACGAGGACCGCAAACACTGGGGGATGACGACTGACGTCGTGAATGGACTCAAGGTCAAACAGCATGGGCTTGACGTCCGCATCTCCAAGCGAACGAAGTCCGTCAATCATGGCTCGTGGTACAAGTACCAGATCAAGTTGCTCAATCCGCTGCGGAACCTGCGTCTGACGATTGACCACCTGGAATCGCACGGGCTGGGTCAGTTCGCGTTCGAGATCCATATGACCGCTAAAATGAGATGTCTCGGACAGTTCGAGCAGTGGGTTTTGGGTGTGAAGGGTCTGAACTTTCCGGTGGTCTCGGATGCCGTGGTGCAGATTCACGCACAGTGCGAACTGGCGATTCAAACCGAGCGGCGGGACAAGTGCTTCTTTCCCGACTTGGTTCTGGTTCCCTCACTGCGGCGAGTGAAACTGAAGCTGAAGGATGTCGACACGCACCGCATCGGTGAGATTCGCGGCGACTTGGCTGAGGACATGGGTGACCGCTCGCGACACTTCATCGAAAATCTGCTGCAAGGACAGGAACCCAAAGTGCTGAAGAAAGCCAACGCGGCCATCGCCAAGAAGCGAGAATCCCTGCGGTTCCCGGCGTCAAAGTTGTGGTGAGCAAGGTTGCCTCGGTTGGTGACATCGCTCGCGTCATCGAAATTTTGCCGGTATCGTCACCGTCACGATGGCCAAGTCCGTAGACGACTTCTTGAAACTCCTGACCAACAGCGGATTACTGTCTGGCGCGAATGTCCAAGAGTGCCTCGCCCAAGTGCCCCCGGATCAACAGCCGCAAGATGGCGAGGCTTTGGCTCGCGAACTCGTCAAGCAGAAACTGCTCACCAAGTTTCAGGCGGAGCAGCTTTACGCCGGCAAAGGTTCGTCGCTGACGCTGGGGAACTACGTCATCCTCGACAAGCTCGGTCAGGGCGGCATGGGGATGGTGCTGAAGGCTCGGCACAAGCGGATGGGGCGAGTGGTCGCTCTCAAGGTGATGTCTCCCGCGGCGGTGACGTCGGCCGATGCGGTCAAGCGGTTTCATCGCGAAGTGCAGGCGGTGGCGAAATTGACTCACCCGAATATCGTCACCGCGTTCGATGCCGATGAGGCCAAAGGGACGCACTTCCTCGTCATGGAGTACGTCGAAGGGGACGACCTCTCGCAGTTGGTCAAGAAGCATGGTCCGCTGTTGGTCGAGCAAGCAATCGAGTGCATCATTCAAGCGGCGCGCGGGCTGGCTCACGCACATGCCGAGCATGTCATTCATCGGGACATCAAGCCGGCGAACTTGCTGCTCGACAAGCATGGGACGGTGAAGATTTTGGACATGGGACTGGCTCGGCTGGAGAGCGGGTTGTCGGACGCGGCCGGCGTCGGGGGAGCGGGCCTCACGCAGTCGGGCACGATCATGGGGACGGTCGATTACATGTCCCCGGAGCAGGCGGAGGACACTCGCCACGCCGACGCGCGGAGCGACATTTATTCGCTGGGGTGCTCGCTGTATTTCGTGCTGACCGGGCAGGCCGTGTACGGCGGCGAGACAATGATGAAGAAGCTGCTCGCGCATCGCGACGCGCCGATTCCGTCGCTGCAACGTATCCGTCTCGCTCCGCGAGGCGAAGGAACGTCGCTCGATGTTGATGCGTCGGCAGACGGTCGAACGAGTGATGCGCGCTCGACCGCCTCGCGGAGCGAGACGGCTACGTTGGCGGCACTCGACGTTATCTTCCAAAAGATGGTCGCCAAAAAGCCGGGCGATCGACAGCAGAGCATGTTGGAGGTCATCGCCGATCTCGAACGTTGCCGAGCGGGGGAAGGCGTGACGGTCAACGTGGCGGCGGTCGGCGGCGAATCGGCCAGCGGGTACGAACTGCAAAAATTCCTGCGGCAGATTACTGGCGAAGAGGGGAGCCAAGTGACGGCCGCGACCGTCTTGACTCCGCGCGGCACGGGCGTGGTCTCGGCGAGCGGTTCCGGTGAGACGATGTTCTCTTCGGCCGACAATGCGGGCACTGATCCGCAGACGGAGATGACGCTGGGGCTGGAACGCTCGCGGCGACCGAGTGGCTTGAAAAGCCAAACGCAAAACGTGCTGCTGGCGTTGGTTGGCGTCGTGTTGTTGTTGAGCTTGATCGGCTTCGTCGTGCTGTCGAATCGCGGCACGCTGCGGGTCGAGATCAACGATCCGCAGATTGAGGTCACGGTCAAAGGGACCGACATCCTCGTGAAGGACGAGGGCGAAGAAGACATCCGGCTCAAGCCGGGTAAGCACATGCTGCACGTCAAACGAGGCGACGTGGAATTCGACATGAAGCCCATCGAATTGAAGAAGGGCGAGACGATCGCGTTGAAGGTCGAACTCGTCGGCCGCCAACTGCGTGCGATGCGTGGCAGCGAATTCCTCGGCAGTCGCGTGATGCCGAAGTCCAGCAAGGCGACCGCGACCAAGGACAATGGAACGGCTGCTTCAGACAACTACGTGCTCGCGTTCGACGGCAAAACCTGTTTCGTCGAAATCCCCACGCTAGGAAGCAGCGAGTTCGGACCTTTGACGGTCGAGGCTTGGGCCAACGCCGATACGGCGGCGGGCAATCACAACCCGATCGTAGTCCTGAAGGGGCCGTATTGGGTCCAACTGAACCGAGGCCCCGACTACTGGTATGCGATCGATCGCGGCGCCACATCCGTGCAAGGGGCAACCCCCGGCGGTCGCTGGTATCACTTGGCTTCAGTGCTCGATGAGAAAACGGCGCGGTTCTTCGTGGATGGACAGCAGGTCGCCCGCGGCCTCCGCGTGGATTCCACCGTTAAGAACACATCTTCTCCCATCGCCTGGATTGGTGGGGCTAAGACGTCCCCAACGGGCAGCGGTCCCAGCAACGTCTTTCATGGCGTGATCGACGAAGTCCGCGTCTCGAAAACGGTTCGTTATGAAAAAGAATTCGTCCCGAAGAAGCGGTTTGAACCCGACGCTGACACGCTGGCCTTGTATCACTTCGACGAAGGCAGCGGCGACGTGCTCAAGGACTCTTCCGGCAACAAGCATCACGGCAAGATTGTCGGCGCGAAGTGGGTGAGAATCCAGGAGCCCGCGCCACCTGTCGATTATGCGCTGGAGTTCGGCGACAAGAGCATCGTCCAACTACCCGTCTTGCCGCTGGACAGCGCGAAGCCGTTCACCTTCGAGTCGTACATCACGCCGATTGAAAGCGAGGCTCGTGGCTATTCAGGAGCTCTCATCACGAGCTTTGGCCAAGCGCATTTTGGGATTCAGAACGAGACCAATCGATTGTCTTTCACTCTGTATCACCAGAAGGAGACTTCCGGCCCGAAGAGTTCTGTCAGTCTGCGGATGAATCAACGCACGCATGTGACGGCTGTTCGCTCAGCACAACTGCTCAGGATCTTCGCGGATGGAAAGCTTGTCGGAACCGATACGCTACTTGATTCCACGGTCGCAGCGGCAAAAGACTGGAAGATTGGTGGAGGATATCAGGGCTTCTATCGGGGACTGATCGACGAAGTCCGCGTCTCCACGTCGGCTCGTTACGACAAGGACTTCGCGCCCGACGTCCGCTTCACGCCCGACAAGGACACGCTGGCCTTGTATCACTTCGACGAAGGCAGCGGCGACGTGCTCAAGGATTCGTCCGGCAACAATCATCACGGCAAGATCGTCGGCGCGAAGTGGGTGAGTCGTGAGGGGACGTCAGTTCCACCGCCAGCGCCCAATGCCGCGTCCAAACTCACGGCCCGTTTACAAAAAAGTTTCGACGAGATCGGCGGCGCACACTGCATCGCGATCAGCCCGGACGCGCGGTTGCTTGCCGCCGCAAACGCGAAAGACGTTTTGATCTGTCGGCTGCCGAGCGGCAGTCTGCTGCACAAGCTGGAAGGAGTGACGGTCAGTGCCGGCGGCGGGGGCCATCAATTGGCGTTCGATCCCCAAAGCAAAATGCTGGCGATCGGCAAGTCCGATGGCTCGTACGTCCTCGTGAGCACTGAGAGTGCGGCGGTGGTGCGCACGATTGAAAAAGTCCTGGAAGGGTCGTCGAATTCTGTGGCTTTTTCGCCTGACGGGAAGTGGCTGGCGACCGCGAATGGTCACGGGGCCAATTCGGCCCGGTTATGGAATCTGAAAACAACCGACTTGCCGCTGATGTTCGGACACCACGGGAACAGTGCCCAAAGCGTCGCCTTCAGCCGCGATGGTCGCCTCGTCGCATCGTGTGGCGGGGACGGTAAAGCCATCGTGTACGACGTCTCTGCGGGCAACCGGCGGCACGAACTCAAGACCAATATCTACGGCTTCTCGATGGCCTTTTCGCCCAAAAATGACACGTTCGCAGTCGGTGGCTGGGGCGAGGGAGTCCCCGAAGAAATTCAACTTTGGGACGCCCTGACGGGGATCCGTTTGAAGACGATCAATGGCATGAAATCTAGACAAGTACTCAATCTTGCCTTCAGCGCCGACGGACGACTGTTGGCCGCCAATGGGCCGTATGACAATTCCGACTGCCTGGTCTGGGATCTCCAGGCAGGCAGCGAACCGTTGCGGGTGGGAAAACCGGGCACGGCAAGCGTCGCTTTCCTGCCGACTGGCTACTCACTGATGACCGCCAGCGAACAAACCGGCGTGCAGCTTTGGGAGATCGACGAGACGGATGTCGGACTGCCGA
>JAYVSP010000123.1:0-5162 GCA_043775215.1 Planctomyces sp.
ACGAGCAACGACGTCAAATTATTTTCCAACTTCGTCGAGTACCTGGCCGCGATTCGTTTTTGGGAGGACGAAGACAGTGGGCATTGGGAGGAAGCTCGCAAGGTGGAGGCATCGAGCATCGGCATTGCGACCGCCGGCCTGACCGCTGTTCGAGACTACTTCACGACGATGGCCTCCGCACAGATGCCGATGGGTGCGACGAAATCGTTCATCGACCAAACGTGCCGCCGTGCAGAGGTGTTGATCGAACACGGGCGAGCAGCCTTGCAAGCGATCTTGCCGAGCGAGTCCATTCAGGACGATCCGGCCAAGCGGCGGAGATACGACTCCGCGCTGCTGTTCCTGATTTATCCGGTTCGCGTCGTGACGGACGAGCAGGCAGACCGCATCGTGAGCGACGTGGTCGAGCATTTGCAGGGACCGCATGGAATCCGCCGCTACTTGGGCGATTCGTACTGGTGTGCGAACTACAAGGCATTGCTCGATCCTTCCAATCGGACGACCGACGTCAGCGACGACATGACGGCTCGCGACCGATTGTTGCAACCGGGCGGCGAGGCTCAATGGTGCATCTTCGATCCGATTCTGTCTGCGATTCACGGCCTGCGTTTTCAGCAGACCGGCGACCCCGCGCGTCTGCGATTGCAAACTCAACATCTCAACCGCAGTCTGCGACAACTGACCGGCGAAGGAACACCGTTTCCGCCGCTCCGCTGTCCCGAATCGTACTACCTCGAAAACAACCAATGGGGTCCGAATGACATCACGCCGCTGCTGTGGACTCAGGCGAACTTGCGACTGGCGCTGCATGTCATGGAGCAAAGCTTGCAGGCTGGCGGCGGCCGTGGATCGACGTAAGATCGCGTTTCGGATTTGAGATCAGTGTGTTAGCGACAGTCCGTTGATAGGCGGGAACAAATATGCAAAAAACAAAGCCAGGGCAAACACATGGCAGTCTGCGTTTCGCTGATCAATATGAAGGGCGGAGTGGGCAAAACAACTCTCGCCTCCCAGATTGCTTGGTACGCCGTCAGGCGAATGGACAAGAAAGTTTTGCTCATCGATCTCGATCCACAGGCCAACGCGAGCCAATCGGTCATGTCACCAGAAAAGTGGGTGACGTACTTGGTTGATGGGGGCCTTACTGTGGCCGACATCTTTGAGCAGTTCACACCTACTGGCACGGCAATCTGCAGCCCGAAGAGGCTCGATCACTCAAAAATCATCTACGATCGCGTTACGTATGAGGATGGCAGCCTCCTTCATCTCGTTCCCTCGCGCCTTGAACTGTCCTGGTCACTTCGAAATCCGCATGACAAGGACGCGTTGCTGGCGCGCTTCGTAGCGAACGTCGAAGAGAATTACGATTTGATCCTGATCGACTGCTCCCCCACCGATTCCATTCTCACGGACGCGGCATATCACTGCAGTCGATACATTCTCGTACCCATTCGGGCCGAGTTCCTCGCATCAATTGGATTCCCGTTGCTGAATCGGAGCATCAAGGCTTTTCAGATGCGTCATGAGGACAAGGTGATCGAGGTCTGCGGCCTCGTCTTTAATGACTTCGTTCGAGGCAACGAGAAGCGTGAGCACAGGCTTGCGCGCAAAGATGTGAAAGACCAGGCCACCAAATACGGCTGGGAAGTCTTTAAAAATGACATCCCTCACTCTGATTCGTATTTCAGGTCTGCGAGAGAGGGAATGCCCATTGATAACACGAAGGGCACGCACTGGAAGGTGAAGAGCGAGTTCGCGGCTTTCGCCAAAGAGTTTTTCGGTAAGATCGGATTATGACTCAAAAATCAAGACAATCCTTTGTTGACGAGGCGATTGGGCTGCTCGTCAAACAATTTGGAGTCGGCCGGGTCCGGGCTGGTTTGGCAAAGGCGTCGAACGGCACGATTAGCTCGCCTGAAGGCCGAGCGCAACGAGGTTCGAGCAAACCCGATCACCAAGCTCGCCCGACCGTTACTCGCACGCTGGAGCAGCTTCGGCAAAAGGACGAGAAGAAGCACCGCCTTTTGGCCGGCTTTTACACGCGGTTGAAGGACAGAACGGTCTTGCCCGAGTCCCAGGATTTCCGCCACTTCGCACAGATCGTCGGGCTCAAGGAGATTGGCGGCAAGTCCCGCAAGGACATGATTCCTAGATTAATGCGATTTCTCATGGAGCAGCCAACTGAGCGACTTCAGGTCGACATTGAGATAGCCGCGAATGTTTCAGAGCTGCAGCGCCAAAAGGGCTTCTCAGTTCTCACCGATAAACTTTCGGGTGAAAGGCTAGAAAACAGAGTCGCAGTCGTTTCCAGATAATTATCAAGGACAATTGATCATGGCAACAACTCCACTCGCAACAGCGACGATCCGTGTTGAGGAACAATCCAGCGGGTTCACGGCTGAATTGCAGCGGCGTTTGGATGATAATGACTCCGGTCGCGAACCAACGTACTCGGACGAAGAGATCAGAGCCAAGGTGAAAGACTGGAAGAGTCGCGTACGCGATGAGTGACTTATGGACATGTCAAAACGAGTAGTCTTAGCCATGAGTGGTGGAGTGGACAGTTCCGCCGCGGCGGTCTTGCTGCGAGAGCAGGGCTATGAGGTGATCGGTCTCTTCATGCGCTCGGGCGCAACTGAGGCGGCGGATGCGACGGTCTGCCGAACATCACTCAGCGCCGACCTGCCGATTCTCAACGTGAAGGCACATAAGCAAGGATGTTGCAGCGCGACCGATGCGGCCGATGCGCGGCGAGTCGCCGATTCGCTGGACATCCCGTTTCACGCGTTGAACTTTCAAGACGCCTTCGGACGGATCAAGGATTACTTCGCGGATGAGTATCTCGCGGGCCGTACTCCGAATCCATGTGTGATGTGCAACAACTGGCTCAAGTTCGGCAAGTTGTGGGAGTTTGCTCAGCAAGTCGGGGCGGAGTTCATTGCGTCGGGGCATTACGCACGGATCGTCAGCGGCCCCGATGACAATCCGCGTCCCGCGCTCACGCGCGGCCTCGACCGGTCGAAGGATCAGTCGTACGTGCTATTCGGAATCAACAAGCAAATTCTCGATCGTGTGATCTTCCCGGTCGGCACTTTCGCAAAGACGGAAATTCGTGAACTCGCCCGGCAGACGGGATTGCGAGTTGCCGACAAGCCCGATAGCCAAGAGATCTGCTTCATTCCGGACAACGACTATGTGGGCTTTCTGGATCGTTATCGAGGCTCGCAACCAACAGCCGGAGACGTCGTCGATACGGCCGGTAACGTGGTTGGGCAGCATGACGGTTATCAGCAATTCACAGTTGGCCAGAGGAAAGGACTGGGGATCGCGTTCGGGACGCCGCGGTATGTCGTTGGGGTTGAGCCGGCCACTCGGCGAGTCATCGTCGGCACGCGCGACGATTTGATGGAAGGAACACTCGAGGCTGACCGGCTGAATTGGCTGATCGACGATGTTCCTTCGCAATTCACCTGTCACGCCCAAATTCGCTCGCAACATGCGGCAGCCGAAGCCGAGGTGCAAGTGCTCGATACTGACCGGCTGCGAGTTCGTTTTACCGAGCCGCAGTTTGGCATCGCGCCAGGCCAAGCGGTCGTCCTGTACGACGGCGACCGCGTGCTAGGCGGCGGCTGGATTCGGTCAGCGCCGAAGTAAATGACTAATCCTGATCCAAGCGACCCCATCGAGCTTGCCTCGGTGGTTTTCGGGCCTCTGCACTACGTCGAGCACGATTTCGAGTAAAAGTGTTCGTAGTGCAAAAGCCTGGAACCACCGAGGCAAGCTCGGCGGGGTGCGAACGACATTGCTTGTCTATGGACTAATGACGAAATACCTAATGACGAAGCGCGAATGAAGAGGCGTCGTATCGCCGAGTGATTGTCTTCGTCATTCGTCATTTCCCAGTTCGATACGCGCAGAAAGTGCAACCTTCGCATCTCACCTTGACCTGATTCTGCGAGGGGGCGTACTTTCCCGCCTCATGCCTACCGCTCGGCGTTCTGTTCGAGCCACTTCCAGTCTGAATTTTTCTGCTGAACTTTTCCCTGCCTGAATTTTCCCTGCCTGAACTTTCCCTCCTGCGTGGCGACGGAATTTCCTTTGCCCCGTCCCGCCATTTCCCGTTCGGGAGCAACGTCATGAAGACGTTTCCATTTTACGCTTGGTTGCTGTGTGGTTTGTTGTTCTGCGGCCCAATCGTTGGCTGTCAGAAGTTCAAACTGCTGCGTTCGCAATCTCCAGAGAAGCAAGATGAGCCCGAAGCGGCGAACAAAAAGATCGCGGATACCGACGATAAAGATGAATTCGAGACAAAAGTTGAGACTCCGATGGTCGGCGATTACACGTCGGTCAACGGATTGAACATGGTTCTGCTGGAAGGGGTCGGCCTCGTGGTCGGACTTGATGGAACAGGTGGTGACCCGCCCCCGACGATCTACCGCGAAGCGCTCCTGACCGACATGCGTAAGCGGGAGATTCGCGAACCCGAATCCGTTCTGCGATCCCCCAACACGGCACTCGTGCGTGTGCGTGCCTACTTGCCGCCACTCGTTCGCAAAGGAGAATCCTTTGACGTTCAGGTCTCGGTGGTTGATGGAGATACGACCACCAGCCTCAATGGCGGCTGGCTCTTGGAAACGGATCTCACGGAATCCGCGTTGGTGCCCGGCAAGGGAGTGATGAAAGGGCACATCATGGCGAAAGCCAAAGGCCCGATCCTGGTCACTTCGGGCGAGGGAAAATCCGAATCAACCGGAGTGAAACTTCGCGGCAGGATTCCGGGCGGCGGTGTCTCGAAGAAAGAACGCGATTTGCGTATTCAAATGCGGAGCGACTTTCGCAGCGTGCGTCAAACGCGGCGGATCGCCTCCAAAATCGGAGACCGCTTTTTCGCGTACAGCTCCAGCGGACAACGAGAACCTCTGGCCAAAGCACTCACCGATCAGACGATTGAGCTGAAAGTTCTGCCGCGCTACAAGGACAACTTTCCGCGGTACTTGCAGGTCATTCGGAACATCCCCTTTCGCGAGACTCCTGTCGCCAGGCATGTCCGCATCGAAAAGCTGAAAACGCAATTGCTCGATCCCGATCAAACCGAGCACGCTGCATTGCAATTGGAAGCGATTGGCAACGAGTCGATTCCGGTGCTCAAGACGGGTCTGAAG
>JAYVSP010000124.1:0-7940 GCA_043775215.1 Planctomyces sp.
ATCTGGTTGATGATCCAGAGTTGCTCGAACTGGTCGAGATGGAAATCCGTGATCTTCTCAACAAGTATGGTTTCCCCGGCGACACGATTCCGATCATCCGCGGCCAGGCGAATGCAGCGCTTGAGAGACCTGAAGACCCAGTGGCCAACAAGTGCATTGCCGATCTGATGGATGCGCTTGACAGCGCGATTCCTGAGCCGCCACGTATTACAGACAAGCCGTTCTTGATGGCGATTGAGGACGTGTTCTCGATCGAAGGTCGCGGTACCGTGGTGACGGGGCGTATCGAGCAGGGCTTGGTCAAGGTTGGCGAGAAGATTGAAATCATCGGCCTGAAGCCCACGATGGATACGACTTGCACTGGCGTCGAAATGTTCAACAAGTCGCTCGACCAGGGGATGGCGGGCGATAACGTCGGTATCCTACTTCGCGGCACGAAGAAGGAAGATGTCTCGCGTGGCCAGGTATTGGCGGCCCCGAAGAGTATTAAGCCGCATACCAAGTTTGAGGCCGAGGTCTATGTTTTGAGTAAAGAGGAAGGTGGCCGGCACACTCCGTTCTTTAACGGATACAAGCCGCAGTTCTACTTCCGCACGACCGACGTGACTGGCTCGACCAACCTTTTGGCCGAAGCTGAGATGTGCATGCCCGGTGACAATGTAAAGGTCCAAGTCGAGTTGGGTAAGCCGATCGCCATGGATGCTGGCAGCCGTTTCGCCATCCGTGAAGGTGGCCGCACAGTTGGTTCAGGTATTGTGACTTTGATTTTGGAGTAACGGAAATGGCTCGCGAGTACGTGTGGCTAGAATGCACCGAGACGGGGGATCGCAATTACCGCGTCTCAAAGGAGACTCGAGGCACCGAGCGTCTGGAGTTGAATAAGTATTGTCCGCGTTTGCGTCGCCATACGAAGCATAAAGAGTCGCGGAAGAAGTAGCTCGCCGTTGTTTCAATGAACTACGGGTGTAGCTCAATTGGCAGAGCACTGGATTCCAAATCCAGCGGTTGGGGGTTCAAGTCCCTCCGCCCGTGATTGGGGTGCCTGAATAAAGTCTTGGTGGGTTTGTCAGTAAGATGATGGTGACTGCTTACAAAAAGAATCAGGGACGTCCGGCCCGGCAGATTGCGCTTTGCGTGGCGGTGGCGTGTCTGTCCTGGTTGTTGATTGAGGTGGCGGCACTGTTTGTGCGCCGGCAGGTGGGTATTCAATGGCTGGGGATTTGCGTCGCATTGATTGCGGTGGTGGCGTGGGTTTCGGCGGTTGTTTTGAATCGTCCGCGATGGGCTGACTTCTTGATTTCTGTGCAAGCGGAGATCGACAAAGTGACATGGCCATCGAATCAAGAAGTTCGTCGTGCCACGGTGGTGGTTTTGGTGCTGATTGGGTCGATGGCGGTGGTCATCTTTTGCTTTGATTTGGTTTGGCAGAGGGTGTTCAAAATCATCGGATTTTTGCAGATTTGACGGAGGTAGCTGCCAGTGTCCGCGAAGCCTGAGGCAACACTTCCGAATCAGCCTGCCACGCCCGATAGTCCGGGATTCAAGTGGTATGTGCTGAAAGTGCAAACCAATCGTGAGAAGTCGATCAAAGAGAATCTTGAGCGACGGATCAAGCGGGATGGAATGGAAAGTTCGTTCGGGAGAATTGTGATCCCGACAGAAAAGATTGTGGAGACAAAAAGCGGTAAACGGCGCGTGATTGAACGGAAGATGTATCCGGGTTATCTGTTCATTGAGTTGTTATTGAATGATGAAACTTGGTATCTCGTTCGCGATACATCCGGTGTTGGAGATTTCACGGGGGCGGGCGGTTTGCCAACACCGATGGAAGATTCCGAAATCGATCGGATGTTGAAGGTTGAAGAGGCTCACGACGAACCGGCGAAGATCAAGATTCAACTGTCGCGTGGCGATGTGGTGAAGATTAAAGAGGGAACGTTCGACAGTTTCGAGGGAACGGTTGAATCGATTGACGATACTAGCGGCAAAATTTGCGTTTTGATCGAGATATTTGGACGGTCAACTCCTGTTGAATTGGAATACTGGCAGGTCGAAAAGCCGTAAGATTGGCGCTCGGATCTGTTAGTGATTGAGGGATCATCATGGCGAAGCATGTGACCGCACAGGTCAAAGTTCAGATTACAGGCGGGCAAGCGACCCCGGCGCCTCCGGTCGGCACGGCGTTGGGTCCGCACGGAATCAATCTGGGCAAATTCGTGCAGGAGTTCAATGCCAGGACGAAGGATATTGCGGGCACTGTTGTGCCTGTGATTGTGACGATCTACAGCGACCGTTCATTTGAGTTCATTCTCAAGACTCCTCCCGCGTCCGTACTGCTGAAAAAAGTAGCCGGAGTGGCAAAGGGCTCTCAGCGGCCGAACGCGGAAAAGATCGGGATTGTCACCAAGGAACAGGTCACGGCGATCGCCAAAGAGAAGTTAGTAGATCTAAACACGCCTGACCTCGCGGCTGCCTGCCGAATGATCGAGGGGACGGCGCGGAGTATGGGGATTACGATCGCCGATTAGCTTGGCTCGGTAAGACGGTGGCGATAGTTCGTTCAAATTGAAGGTAGAATTTCGATGCAAAGTTCTCGGCGGATGGCTGCCTTGCGTGAAGCGGCGATGAAAATTGGCACGTTGCCGGTGGCTGATGCGGTTCATCAGTTGAAGAGTTTGGAAACAAGTCTTCCGGCCAACATTCGTCGTTGCAAGTTCAACCAAAGTGTAGAGATCGCGGTGCGGTTGGGGGTTGATCCCAAGCAGTCGGACCAAGTTGTGCGTGGTTCGATCGTGCTTCCGCACGGAATCGGAAAGTCAAAGCGTGTGTTGGTGTTTGCTCAAGGGGCAAATGTCGACGTCGCGAAAAACGCGGGGGCGGATTACGTCGGCGGTAAGGAGTTGGCAGACCAGATCAAAGGTGGTTGGCTCGATTTTGATGTGGCGATCGCGACTCCCGATATGATGGGTGTGGTCGGTCCGCTGGGGAAGGTGCTCGGTCCGCGTGGCTTGATGCCGTCGCCTCGGGCCGGCACAGTGACTTCGGACGTCACCACCGCAGTGAAGGAATACAAGGCGGGCAAGGTGGAATTCCGCTGCGACGCGGCGGGGATTGTGCATTGCGTGGTTGGAAAGCTGGCTTTTGATGACAACCAACTCGTGGAGAATATCCAGGCTCTGTTGAAGTTCGTGATGCAAATCAAGCCGGCCAGTTCCAAAGGGATCTATTTGCGGAGCGCATACATTTCGGCGACGATGATACCGTCTATTGCGATTTCGGCCTAACGCGGTGAAGCCGCATTGTAGGTTGGGGTTCGGTCCCAGCCTGGTCGGGTTAGAGTCCCAGCCTATAGTTTTCAAGTGAGAGTGGTGGCGACATGAGCAAGGCGGTCAAGTCCTTGATGATGAAGGATCTCTCGGACCAACTTCATGGGGTCTCGGAAGTCGTATTCGTTGACATCTCCAAATTGGATGGCGTGTCGAATAACCGATTGCGGATCGCTTCGCGTAAGCAGTCGATCTCGCTGCTGGGGGCGCCCTTTAATCTCGCGAAGCGAGTGCTGGTCGATTTGGGATGGAAGTTGGAGAAGCAGTCGGGCGGAGCCACGACAATCGTCTGGGGGCCGGACGTCGTTGGGTTGGCCAAACAGGCAATCAAATGGGAAAAGGACTTTCCGGGCGCGGTCGTCAAAGGAGGATACGTTGGCGGCCAAGTAGTGACTCCGGACGAGGTGAAGGTTCTCAGTGAATGTCCGAGCAAGGAAGAATTGCTTGCTCGAATTATCGGGAGTTTGCTGTCGACTTCGACGGCGGCGTTGAGCGCCATCAATTCGCAGGGATCAGCGCTGGCTTCTCAGGTCAAGCAGATTTCCGAGAAGGAGCAGGCGGCTTAGTTTTTGATTCGACTTTTAGGACTTAGAGAAAGGGTACACAGCGATGTCTGCTACAGAAGTTGATCCAGCGATCAAAGAGCTGGGAGACAAGATGGTTGGTTTGACTGTGCTCCAGGCGAAGTCTTTGGCTGACTACCTGGAATCCGCCTACGGTATTAAGCCCGCGGCTGGCGGTGGCGTGATGATGGCCGCTGCGCCCGGCCCGGCTGCCGAGGCAAAGGTCGAGAAGACCGAGTTTGACGTGATTCTGACCGGTTTTGGTGAGAATAAGATCGGCGTCATTAAGGTTGTCCGCGCAATCACAGCGCTGGGGCTGAAGGAAGCTAAGGACTTGGTTGAAGGTGTTCCCAAGGCGGTCAAGCAAGGGATCTCCAAAGAAGATGCAGACAAGATTCTCAAAGAGATCGAGGGAGCGGGCGGTAAGGCGGAAATTAAGTAGTCACCGCTTAAGCTGTCGCCAGAGTCGCGGATCGTTGATCCGAATACCGAAGTCTTTCGCTTTGGCTGCTGCTACGGTGATTTGTCTTGTGTCTGGCCTCGACCGCTCGCATTTTGCGAGTGGTTTTGGTAAGAGTCTGCCTGGAACGGCGGACGTGCCTGGATCAGTGCGTCTCAAAACCCATTTCTTCCGCGCCATTGCAGGTGCATTCGTGCTGGTTGACGGCTTGCGCAGTTGCCATCGACTGAGTGATGTTCCGTGCATGTTCGTAGCTCCCTAGTTTTCAGGGGAGCTATTTCTTTTGATGGTTGTGGCTTTGGTGTGGGGGAGATTTTTACGCAGCCTGACTTTTCGAGTCGGGGGGCTTCCGGCCTCGCCCGACTCGGAGAGTCAGGTTACGGATTGATAGTGGAGTTCGAAAATGGCGATTTCGGAACAACGACGGCTGCAATCGGAGAGTGTCCGCAGTTTCGGGCACGACGACTACAACTATGAAATTCCGGATCTGACCAAGATCCAGACCGAATCGTATGTGCGATTCTTGCAGGCGGAAGTCGAAACGGAGCGGCGTCAGGCGATCGGCCTAGAAGGGATCTTCAAGGAGATCTTTCCAATTGCGAGTTACGACGCGCAGTTTGAGTTGGAATATCTCCGCTACGAACTGGGTAAGCCGCGTTACAGCCCGGATGAGTGCCGTCAGTTGCGGCTGACCTACGGCCGGCCGTTACGAGTCTATTTCCGCCTGAAGAAAGAGCAGCCGATCGAGGAAGAGGTCTACCTGTGTGACCTGCCGATCATGCTGGGGGGCGGCGAGTTCATCATCAATGGTTCCGAACGTGTTGTCGTCAGCCAGTTGCATCGGTCGCCAGGCGTGGACTTCATGGAAGCCTCGGATACGAGCGATCGAGAGGGCTATTCCTGCCGCATCATTCCCGAACGCGGAAGCTGGGTGGAATTGGCGACAACTCGAAAGGAAGCGCTGGCCGTCCGCATCGATCAGAGCGGCAAGTTTTCCGCGATGACATTGCTGCGCGCTATGTCCCACGAATACAGCACAACAGCGGCAATTTTGCGGTTGTTCTACGAAGCGAAGATCGTCAAGACCGGTAAAGACGTTGCTGTGGAGAACTTGAAAAATACAGTTGCGGTCGAAGATATTGTCTTCCCGGCCAAGCATCCTCGATGCGGCGAGATCATTGTGGACAATGCGGCGCCGATCACGGTTGAAGCGGCACAGTTGATCATTGAGGCGGGGCTGAAGCAGGTCGAAGTGTTCGATCTGCCGAATGACCGCTGCATCCTCAACAGCTTGCGCGATGACACGACGACGTCTAACGAGGAGGCGTTGCTGAAAATCTATCAGCGGCTCCGTCCTGGCAACCCGCCACAGTTGGAGAAGGCGGTCGAACTGTTCAAAGAACGTTTCACTGATGCCAACCGGTATCGTTTGGGGCAAGTCGGCCGATTCCGCATCAATCGCAAGTTCAACCAGACTTGTCCTGATACGGAGATGGCTCTGCGGGCCGAGGACTACGTCAACGCAATCCGCTACATCTTGCGACTCCGAATTAAGGACACCACGGCTTACGTGGATGACATTGATAACTTGGGCAACCGCCGTCTGCGGACGATCGACGAGTTGGCCACCGACGAACTTCGCAAGGGATTTTTGAAGCTGCGCCGTACGGTGCAGGAGCGAATGAGTATCAAGGATGCGGAGGACATCAGTCCGCGTTCACTGGTAAATCCGAAGAGCGTCGCTGCGGCTGTGGATTTCTTTTTCGGCCGGAGCGAGTTGTCGCAAGTTGTCGATCAAACGAATCCCTTGTCGATGCTGACGCACGAGCGCCGATTGAGTGCTCTCGGTCCCGGCGGTCTCAACCGAAAGCGTGCGGGCTTTGAAGTTCGCGACGTGCATATTTCGCACTATGGCCGAATTTGCCCGATCGAAACACCGGAAGGCACGAACATTGGGTTGATCTCCAGTTTGGCAATCTTTGCGTCGGTCGATGCTTACGGGTTTTTGATCACTCCGTACCGTCGCTTAAAGAATAGCAAAGTGACTGAAGAAGTTGTGTGGCTGCGGGCAGACGAGGAATCGGACGCTTACGTGGTGCCGGCGGATACTCCATTCGTGAACGGCAAGATCCCAGACGTCCGCGTGTTGGCTCGCCATCGTAATGATGTGATGTGGATCCCTTCGGATGACGCGATGTTCGTCGACATCGCACCCTGCCAGATGGTCGGCGTGTCGGCGGCATTGATTCCATTCCTGGAACACGACGACGCGAACCGGGCTTTGATGGGATCGAACATGCAGCGACAAGCGGTGCCGCTGCTGATCGCCGAACCGCCGCTTGTGGGCACGGGCATGGAGACGACGGTCGCCAAGAACTCGGGGATGGTTTTGCGAGCCGACCGCAACGGCAAGGTCACCTATGTCGATGCCTTGGTGATCGAGATTGATGGACGCAAACTTCCTCTGCGCAAATTCACTGGCCTGAATGAACGAACCTGTTTGAATCAGCGACCGCTTGTCACGGTCGGGCAGAAGGTTAAGAAGGGCGACATCCTGGCCGACTCGGCGGCGACATACAACGGTATTCTGTCTTTAGGGCGGAATGTGCTCGTCGCGTTCATGTCGTGGGAAGGCTACAACTACGAAGACGCGATTATTCTCTCCGAACGGCTGGTGAAGGAGGACGTCTACACTTCGATCCATATTGACGAGTTCGACGTCGAAATCCGCGAGACAAAACTTGGCCGCGAAGAATTCACGCGAGACATCCCGAATGTCAGCGAAAAGATGCTGCGGCATTTGGATGAAACCGGCATCGTGCATGTGGGAACTCGCGTTCGGCCAGGGGATATTCTGGTCGGCAAGGTTTCGCCCAAGGCGAAGACCGAACTGACGCCCGAAGAAAAGTTGTTACATGCGATCTTCGGCCGGGCGGGCGAAGACGTGAAGAACGAATCGCTAGAAGTTCCCAGCGGTGTGGAAGGGATCGTGATTCACACCGAACGGTTCTCGCGCCGCATGAGTCTGTCCGAGACCGAACGCAAGCGGTTTGACGCCGACGTGAAAGAGACCGAAGCGGCTCAGGCGAAAAGCGTCGCGGACGTCTTCAAATCGTTTCTTGTGGAACTGGAACACGCGTTGGAACGCAAGATTCCGACGGCGGACGGCACGAACATTTCGTCGATCACCGACGACAAGCAGTTGTGCGACATCGCAGGGTCATTTCCGAAGTTGTGGGAAGCGATCGAAATTCGTAGCCCGCAGAAAAAGGCCGATTGCACGAAGATCTTCAAAGACGGCTGGCCGCTGGTGGACGAAGCCTTGGAAGTTCGCGAGCGAGCGATGAACTCGCTGAAACGCGGCGATGAGCTTCCCAGCGGTGTGCTTCAAATGGTGAAAGTTTATGTTTCCTCCAAGCGCCAGATTTCTGTCGGTGACAAGATGGCTGGCCGGCACGGGAACAAGGGTGTGATCTCGAAGGTGCTGCCCGAGGAGGACATGCCGTTCCTCAAGGACGGCACCCCGGTGGACATCCTGCTGAACCCGCTAGGCGTGCCGAGCCGCATGAACGTGGGCCAGATTCTGGAAAC
>JAYVSP010000125.1:0-14286 GCA_043775215.1 Planctomyces sp.
GAAGATGTGATGCCCGGTGTGCATCTCGTACTGAGCCGCGTGATCGTTGTCGGTACACCAGCACGACCGCACGACCGCGATGTCGTCGATCATCGAACCCACATGCGGCCACCAATCGCTGACCTCAATCCCGCTCTCGCCGCGAGGCCGATAACCAATCTGCATCGGATACAGCTTGGCCATCAACTTGCGCGGGCCACCAGCGAAGTCCCGCACGTTCTTTCGATAGAACGGCGACTTGAGCACTTTGTCCGCGGCCGGCGATTCCTCAATCGTCATCCCCGCGTATTTCTCCAGAGCCGGTTTTGGATCGAACGACTCGACTTGACTAACGCCTCCGGACATGAAGAGCCAGATGACGTTTTTGGCTTTTGGAGTTTGATGAGGCTGGCCGTCGATGACGCTCTTTGCCGCTTCGTCATTCGCTCGGACGATTCCATCGCCCGCGAGCATGGCTCCGGCCGCAAGGCCCGTGAAACCGAGTGCGGTATCCGCGAGGAAGCTGCGGCGAGTTCGTCCACAGGGAAACTGTTTTAAGAATGGTGACATTGTGGAGGGTCCGCAGGGCGAGTGTTATTGGTTCAGTAGTTCGATCTTGATGCCAGTGAGAGTTGCCTGACGATCTTCCCACTCTTGCCGTTGTTGGCGAATGTCTCCGTCAATCTCTTCCTTGGTTCGCGAGACGGCTCCGCGCTGCCTGCGGCGCTCCCAAATCTCCTGGATCGCCTGCAAGGCCCTCGCTCCGGAATAACTTTCAACCTTTTCGACGGGACGGACCTCAACGCGCACCTCGCCGGCGGGCCAATCAACGTGATTACTCAGCAATTGCAATCGCCCTCCATCCAGGACGACCGCGTCTAGCACCAGCGGTTCTTCGTGCATGATTTCAACTCCTTAGATTCGCGATATTAGTCCTCAAACAAGCGAACTCGTGGGACAGGTTTGTAACCTGCCCGTGAAATATCGCGGTTTCCAACATTTCGTGTTTCACTCGAAATCAGAGTTCGTGTTTGACGGGCAGGTTAAAAACCTGCCCCACGACCGCGACCTCGCTTGTTTCAAGATTAGTTCGGCAATTATGGGTCATTCTCAACCGGCGGACGATTTTGCCGACGTCTTCAAGCGGCGACCTTGATGAAGCGGTTATCGTATCGTGACGAAGTCCTGATGGTTCAAGAGCACATGGACCAGATTCTCTCTGGCTCGCAAACGCGGATCAGTGCTGGGTGGCACGGATGTGGCCAAGCCGGTGGTGGTGCGAGTCAGTTTGTTGGGATCGACAAGGAGGACTGCTTGACGTTGCAGGAATTTCTCGGACGAAGCGAGTTCGTCGTTGCTGGGAGCACGAGTGAGAACGGCCTCGAAGGCGGCGCGGATGAAGTCGGCGTCAGAGGGAGCTTCTGAAAGTATTCTGGCCAACAACCGCGATTGCGTCAGTGCGACGGGGCTATTGACGAGCGACAGCGCTTGTTGCGGGACGATGCTTTCGGAACGTTCAAAGCATTCGGCCGGGAGCGGGCCGTCGAAGAGTTCCAGCATCGTGGCTTGGTCGTCGGGCGTGAGCCGGAAGTAGAGGCTGCGTCTCGGCGACGCATCGGCCGTTGCCGGTTCCAGCTCCGGCCCGCCGAAGGACGAGTCCAAGCAGCCGGTCAGTGACAGCAGCGAGTCGCGGACGACCTCGGCTTCCATGCGGCGCGAGTTGGCTCGCCAGTAGTGGCGGTTATCGGGATCCAGCTTCGCGTTGTTCAGCATACAAGCCCGACGCGCCAGCGAGGGTTCGAGATCAGCAATCGCTTGGGCTTCAGTCCCTCGCTCGAGCGTCGGGCTTGTGTCGGACGACTCGCGGCGATACGCGGCGCTCGTGACCATCAGGCGGTGCAGGCGGCGTTGGCTCCAGCCGGATTCCATGAATTCGACGGCCAGCCAATCGAGCAGGGCAGGGTGCGTCGGCTTCTTGCCGTTGAGGCCGAAGTTGGCGACGGAGGGAACCAGCGCGGTGCCGAAGTGGCGTTTCCAAATGTGATTGACGGCGACGCGCGCGGTGAGCGGGTTGTCGGGACTCGTCAGCCAGCAAGCCAACGCGAGTCGGCGGCCGGAACTTGTTGTCGGGTACGTCGGACCGAGCGGCATATAAGTCGTGTCCTCTTTTACCGCGTTGGTCTTTGCGATTTCGATGGCCGCTTTTGCTGCGTTGAGTTTCGTCTCGGCGGCCTTGATCGCGACTTGAGTTTTGATGTCGTCGGGCTTCACGGCATTCTTGGTCAGATGGAATTGCTGCTCGGCCTGGAGTGCTTCGAGTTCCGCTTTGGCGAGTGCGGCGGTGCGTTCGGCGCGGCTGGCGTCGCGCGCGAGTTGTTCGTCCAGGGTGACTGCCGTAGCCAAAGTGAATGCCGTAGCCGAAGTCGTGAGACTTCGGTGTTCACGCGACTCGGAAGTCTCACGACTTCCGCTACGAGAAGACATGTACTTCGCGACCTCGGCGGCTATGCGAGCTTCGACCGATTTGGCTTCAGCGCGGGCGATCTCAATCTGCTTGTCGGTCAGCGCAACGGCAGACTCGGCGGATTTCACGGCGAGTTGCAACTCGTCGCGAGTTGTTTCGGCGGCGGTGATTCGTAGCGACGTAAATTCCGCGAGACCCGCATGGCACCAGAGCGCGAAGCGGCCAGGTTGTCGCGGGACGGGCATCGTGTAGGTCAACTTGAGTTCGCCGTTGATCCAGATATTCAGCTCTGGCCCGCACGCGGTGATTTCGAGCGTGATCTCCTCATTCAGTTTCAGTGGCATGTTGACGATTCCGGCGGCGGGGTAAGCCTCTTGACCGTTCTGCCGATGAAATGCCTGCACGCCGGAACTGCTGGCGTTGATGTGGGTGTAGACCGCTTGAGCGTGCTTCAATTCGACCACGTCAAAGAACAGGCCGATCGAACCGACTGAGCCACCGGCGAGCGTGCGATACTTCAGGGTTGCCTTGAAGTCGCGCGGGTGATTCTGGAGCGTCGCAATCGTCGTGAAGTGCCCGGGCGCTTTCAGCGAGAGCTTGCCCTCCGCAAATTGCCAGTCGCCGGAGAGGACTTTCCAAACGTCCGTGCGGTGCGCGGTGAACTGGTCGTCGAGGAACGGCGGCGTCTGCGAATCGGACTTACCGGATGCGGAACGAGACTCGCGCTCCGTCAACTTCTGCCGCGCGGCCTCAATGAGGTCGCGAGCTTTTACGGCGTCCACTTCGGCGCGTGTGATGGCGGCGTGCGCATTGGCCAGCAACTCTTCACGCCGTTCCGGACGGAAGTCGGGATAGTAGGCTTCGACTGGCAGTGCGATCGGCTCGATCTTCAGGTCGGTCGCACCGAACACTGCCGGCACGCCGGGCGCGAGTGGCTTTTCAGTGACCGGATTTTTCTCGTTGCCTCGTTCGAGCAAATATGTTGCGGCGGAAAGGTCCGCGTCGAAGACCACATCGGCTCCGTCCTTCAGTGTGGCTCCGGCAAAAGCTCCGGCCGGCCAGTTGCCGGTGATCAACTCCGGCTTGCCGACGAGTCGGTCGGTGCGAACGTTGTGCGGTTCAAAAAATGCTCGGAAGCGGAAGTACTCTTCCTGCGCGAGCGGGTCGTATTTGTGATCGTGGCAGCGGCAGCACTTGAACGACAGGCCGAGAAAAGCGGCCCCGGTGTACTCGACCGTGTCTTGCAGCCAGACATGCCGATTGAAGACGTAATAGTTGCGGCCCAGGAACCCGGACGCTCGTTGCATGTCGCGGTCTCCCGGAGCGATCTCATCGGCCGCGAGCATTTCGTGGATCATCCGGTCGTAGCCCTTGTCCGCCTTGAGCGACTCGATGATCCAGTCTCGCCAGCGCCAGATATGCCGGCGGCTGTTGCGCAGTTCGTTGCCACCGCGGCTGCCGTACCAATCGGAATAACGCCAGATGTCCATCCAATGCTTGGCCCAGCGCTGGGCATGCAGCGGCGATTCGAGCAACCGGTCCACGACAACTTCATACGCATCGGGCGAGTTGTCATTCAGAAAACTGTGCAACTCGTCGCGTGTTGGCGGGATGCCGATCAAATCGAGGAAAACTCGCCGCAGCAGCGTCGGCTTGTCGGCTTCCGGCAACGGCGTGAGGCCGCGCGACTGGTATTCGGCGGCGAGGAACATGTCAATAGGATTGTTGTGGGGCAGGTTTTCAACCTGCCAGAACCGACTTGGCGGGTTGAAAACCTGCCCCACGGGCTTCTTAAACGCCCAATGTTCGCGCGGATCGGCGATCGGCTCATCGTCGGGAGCCTTTGCGCCGGAGTCGATCCAGCGACGCAGGACTTCGATTTGCTCCGGCTTCAATTCCTCGGCATCGACGGGCATTTTCGTGCGACCGTTCGATCCGAGCACGGCTTCGATCAGCACGCTCTGGGCACTGTCGCCCGCAACAATCGCCGAGCCGCTCTCGCCGCCTTGGACCAGGAACTTGGCGGTGTCGAGTCGCAAGCGGCCCCTTTGTCGCAACGGTCCATGACAGGCCACGCACTTGGCGGTCAGCAACGGTTTGACCTCTTTGAGGTAATCGACGTCGTGGAGATCGGCGTCGTCGGCCAGAGCGAAACCGGCCATCATCGACACAAGACAAGCGGCGAAAAGCGGGATTCGGCACATTGGGCGGGCCTCGCGAGCGGGATCAATCGGCAGGGTGGCAGTGTAACCGGATGCCCTGAGATTGGTCATTGGTTATTCGTCATTGATCATTGGTCATCCGGAAACCCAAATGATCAATGACCAACGACCAATAACCAACGATCAATCTTTCTGTTCGACTTTTCGTGGTTGGTTGTGACGACCTTCGCAAAGCCTACAATGCCGTCTGTTGTGGCGATGGTTTCAAATCTGTCGCCGAGGTCCGGTCGAGCTGACGCTCGGCCTTCAGGAGTTCTCGTGCTCCGCGCGTTGGCGCGGCGGCACGACTTTCACGGGAGAGAATCATCATGGCGTACACCTTACCCGACCTGCCTTATGCCGAGAACGCGCTCGAACCACATATCGACGCGCAGACCATGAACATCCATCGGACCAAACACCATCAGGCTTACATCAACAACGTCAATGCCGCGCTGGAGAAGTATCCTGAACTGGCGAAGATGTCCGTCGAAGATCTGCTGCGCGGCTTGTCGACGGTTCCGGAAGACATCCGCACGGTTGTTCGCAACAACGGCGGCGGACATGCCAATCACTCGCTGTTCTGGACGGTCATGAAGCCCAACGGTGGCGGCGAACCGGCCGGCGAATTGGCAGCGGCGATCAACAAGGCGTGCGGCAGCTTCGCGGCCTTCAAAGAACAATTTGCGAAGGCGGGAACGACGCGTTTCGGCAGCGGCTGGGCGTGGTTGTCGGTCGATGCCAGCGGCGGGTTGCTCGTCGAAAGCACCGCCAATCAGGACACACCGCTGTCCGACGGGCACACGCCGATCCTCGGCATGGATGTGTGGGAGCACGCATACTATTTGAAGTACCAAAACCGCCGGCCGGACTACATCAGTGCGTTTTTCAACGTCGTGAATTGGGACGAGGTGGCTCGCCGATTCGCGGCGGCAAAGAAGTAACACCTCTGAATCGAAAATATGTAGCGGTCTTCGTTTCGCGTGAGGAGCCGAACGCTTAGGACCGGCGCAGAAATAACTGTCGTAGCCGAAGTCGTGAGACTTCGGACGGAACTCTCACGAGTTCCGCTACTCCAGACAGTTATTGATGCGCCGGTCCTTAACCAAGGCTCGGTAATGCGACCGGCTCATCGTGTGAGCAATGTGGCTGCGTCGAAGGGGAATAACGATTGACGAACGAGGATTGTTGATTGTTGAGGTGGGATAAATCCCATGTTGTTTCACGCTTCAACAATCGGCAACCGATGATCTTGTTCGACCAACGCGGCGTCGATGGGACAATTACCGATTGGCGCCGCCGGTGGCTCCACGGCTGTTGCGGAGTTCTTGTTGATTCAAGTTGCGAAGTACGTTACGGCCCTGACCCAAACCTGCCAGACCACCAGCGTTCGTGAACTTCGCCATTTCGATGATTGCGGGGCCCATCAGGAACAGGAACACGGCGGGCATCAGGAAGAGCACGGTCGGGAACAGCAAAGAGAATGATGCCTGATTGGCTCGTTCATCCGCGCGCTGCCGCAAGCTTTCGCGCATGTTGTCTGAATACTCGGTGAGCGCGTCTGAAACACTTGTTCCCAAGCGTTCCGTCTGCGTGATCAGCGAGACGAACGACTCGACTTGCGGAATATCGACTCGCGCGGCGAAGTTCGTGAACGCTTCGTTCATCGTCCCCACCTGAGTTTGATCGACCACGATCGCCAGTTCTTGAGCCAGCGCGGGATAAACGGATTTGAGATCGCGGGCCACTCGGGCGACCGAATCCGGCACGGTCAGACCCTGGCTGACGCACATGTTGAGCATGTCCATCATGTCGGGAATTGCCAGTTCGATTTCGGTGCGACGAGATCTGGCTCGGCTGCGGACCAGCAGTGCGGGAACGGCCCAGCCGAGGGCCGTCAGAGCGACCGTACCGATCAATAATGGCCGTTCGAGCAACCTCGGCGCGAGCACCACTGCCAGTCCTCCGAAGAGGAGCGAGCCAATCATGCATAAGAAACGCTTAGATGCCAGGTTCTCATAAGCGTGCGGAGCGTAATCGCCCGCCTGTTTGAGTTCGCGAGCCAACGTTTTTTTCGAGTCTTCAGTCTCCGGCAAGAACGACGCCAGCACGGGAGTCGCTGGTCCGAAGACATAATCACGTTTATCGACATGCGGGACATCTTTGGGATCGAGCTGGGGAATCGCCGAGTGACCCCGCCAACCTGATTGGAGCGGCGCCGAGAACAGATTGCGGTCTTGCCAGGTGGTCGCACCGTATTTCTGTGACTGAGGCACTGCGGGGCTGTCGGTCGAGAACGCGTTTATGGAACTCAGCGATTCGGCCACGGCGGGCTTGATGATCGATAGATGAGGTGCTTCGACGATTGAGTTCTGCGCCGGCAAGGATGTCGGCCGGCGCTCTGGCAACTGAGGACTGACGTCCCCCGCTCGCCGAGCACGCCGGCGCCGGAAATAGTTCACCAGTGACACGACACTGAGTACCGCGCAAAGGACGAAGAGGGCGATCTGAACTGCCAAGGTCGTGGTCATGTTTCTGTATCCGATCCTTACGAATTCGGGTGGGGAGGTGGGGCGATAGGTGGTAGAGAGAAGATGCCATTGAGCCGTCTCCCACCACGCTTTCCCCTCACCTCCCCATCCGATGCGGCTGTTCCACATCACGTTCGTTGACTGCTTCGCAGAATTGACAAGACGACGATCGAGCCGATGAGGTCCAGCAAAACGGCCGTAATCGTCAGGAACTTGCCCCAATAAGTACTCAGCAACAGTGTGAGGTATCCGGGATCACGCACGGTGAAGAACGTGATGATGATCGGCGGCAAGACGAGCATCAAGATCGCAGTCCAGCGGCTGCCGATGGTGACGGCTCGCAAGCGGCCCAGAAACAACAGGCGATCGCGAATTGTTTGAGCCAACCGCTCCAGCACCATCACCAGGTCACCACCAGTCGTTTGATGCACCGCCAACGCGGTCACCAAGATATTCAACGCGACCAATCCCGTGCGGTTGGGGAAGTCTTGCAGTGCCGTCGCAACGTCCTGGCCCATTTGCATGCGGCGAGCACATTCACGCAACTCCGGACCCAGCGGCGCGGGTGTGTCGTCGGCAACCATCGCGCAGCATTGGTCGATGCTGCGACCGGTCTTGGCGGCGCGAGCCAACTCTTCGATCATGCCCGGCAATTGCCGAATCATGAGTTGCTGCCGTCGCATTCGCGCGAACATCACACCCATCAACGGGACGATAAATCCCAGCATCAAGCCGATGCATGCAATGAGCAAATTCTCCCGAAAGACCAAGATCGAGCCACCCAGGACCACGCCACAAAATACACACAGCATCACCACCGTCGCCGGCGATATCTCCAGACCCGACTGGATCATCAACTCATCGAAACTGGAGTTGATGCGCTTCGAGACCACATCGTCGTCCGCATTTGCGAAACGTTCTTGCTCGCGCAGGATGCCCGAGAAGCCCGGTTGCGATTCGATCGGACGAGCGATAGGGAAGTCAGTGATCATGAGGACTATCTCAGAGGTCAGAGGCCAGAGGCCAGAGGTCAGTGGTCAGTGGTCAGTGGTCAGAGGTCTGATTTCTGACCTCTGATTTCTGACCTCTGACCTCAGACTTCTCAAACGCTTGGACGGTAATTGTTTCCGACGGACAATTCGCGAGCCACGAAGATCCCCTTGGGCGGTTCGTAGCCGACGGCGCTCAGCCGTTTGAAACTCAGTGGCTCGTGGCCCGTGGAGTAAAACGAACCCCGCGCCGTGCCGTCCGGGCTGATGCCCGTCATGCGGTACACGAAGATGTCTTCGATCTGATAATGGCCGTCGCGGCAGCCGCACAGTTCTGAAATACGAGTCACTCTGCGTTCACCCGTGCTGAGACGTGCCATATGAACCAGAATGTGGATCGCAGACGCGATGTACTGCCGAGCGATCATGGTCGGCAGTTCGACTCCGGACAACGCAGTCATCATTTCCATACGGTCGAGGGCATCGCGAGTGTCGTTGGCGTGGACTGTGCTCATCGAACCTTCGTGGCCAGTGTTCATGGCTTGCAGCATTTCGAGCACTTCGCCGCCGCGGGCTTCGCCGACGATGATACGGTCGGGCCGCATTCGCAAGCTGTTGCGGAGCAGGTCGCGTTGCGAAATTTCGCCCTTGCCCTCGACGTTCGGCGGACGCATTTCCAGAGAGATCACATCCGGCTGCTGAAGCTGCAATTCGGCCGTTTGCTCGATGGTGATAACCCGTTCGGTCGGTGAGATGAAGCGGCTGATGTTATTGAGCATCGTCGTTTTGCCGGCACCGGTACCGCCGCTCATCAGAATGTTCAATCGACCACGCACCGCCAGGATCAGGAAGTCGGCCATTTCGGGAGCCAGCGAGCCCATCTGCACCATGTCCTCGAAGAACAATGCCCGTTTCATAAATTTACGAATCGAGATGGTCGGTCCCTTTAACGCCAGTGGCGGAATCACGGCGTTCAAACGTGAACCGTCCGGCAACTTCGCGTCCACCATTGGCGAGACTTCGTCGATTCGACGACCAGCTCGGCCCACCAGACGGTGAATCAACCGCAACAGGTGTTGTTCATCGGCGAACCGAACGTCGGTCGCCTCCAGCATTCCGCGGCGTTCCACGAACACGCGATCCGGTCCGTTGACCAACACATCGCTGACGTCCGGATCATTCATCAAACCCTCGAGCGGACCGAAACCGTAAATCTCGTCCATGATCTCGCGGACCATGACTTCGCGGTGCTCCGGCGACAGCGCGACCGCCTCCATCGTGCAGAGGTGTGTCGCCAATGATCGCAACTGCGACCGCAGATCCGCTTCGCTGAGCTGCCCCGCCTTGGACATGTCAATCGCGTCGATCATGCGGCGGTGCAAGTGAGTCTTCAGCCGCTGAAAGGCTTGTCGCGGATCACCAGGTTTCCTGAGAGTCGCTTCCATGATGGTCACTCCTGTTGGTGAGCGGCAAGGCGCTAGCCGCCGGTAGGTCATCAGCCGGAAGGTGCTAGCGTCCGGTTCGTGAATTCGTTCAAAAACCGGACGCTAGCGCGTTCCGGCTGATGACTCGTTCGCGTCAATTTCATCAGGCGCAACCCGCGCCGCTATTCCCGAATGACCGCCGGCTAGCGCCGTGCCGCTCATCAATTTGTTAGTCGCAGCTTGTAAAGGTACCGATTCTTCGGAACCTCGCTGACGTCTTCTTCCTCTGCCACAACGACCGACCGACTGGTCATCACCGTCGGTTGAAACACCATTTCAATCGTGCCCGCAGAAACTTCGGTCACGGTCATTACTCGCCCTGCCACGAACCCCACGCAGTGGAGTTGAGCCACTGGCGAGTTCGCCGCCGTATCGGCTTGGTCGTACAACAGGCAAACGCGCGGTTGGCCAATCATGCTGCGCAGCGATTCGCCCATCGAACCGGAGTCCACTCCGCGCAGACCGGCCAACGTCAGCGGTCCATGACGCAGTAACAGTTCCCCGCCCAGCGGTTCGAGATCGCGAGCCGACCAGCCTTCCAGGATCTGTCTTTGTAAGTCACTGACTGTCAGGTCGCCCTGCAACGTCAGAAAGAATGCGTTGCCGTCGGAAACTCCCCCCGCGGCCGAGGACGTTCGCAACCTGATCTCCGGAATTCCATCCGAGCCTTCGCTCACACGGCCACTCGTCGGATCGAAAGAAAAGAGATCGGAGCCGCGTCGTTGCTCAATGTCGCGAACCCAACTCGGCATCGGAGTTGCCGGCTTCGCAGTGTCGTTCTGTGGTTGATTCTTCGACGGTCGCTCAGACCGAGAGCTGGTTGACGAGATGAGACTCGCCTGCGGCGCGGCCACCGACAGAATCGCCAGCGGCAGTGCCGGCACTGCCAACTCGTCGACCGTTCGCAGACCAATCACATGGTTGTCCAATGTCGCCTCGGCGGTGGTGATCACGTCGGCGGCGATCCGACCGGCTAATGTCGTAAAAGGCAACGACACGGGCCACTGGCGATCGTTCGTACGACAAGCCTGAACGGCCACCGTCGTCGGCTGGAATTCAGTCTCCACAAAAATCGTTTCGCCCGCCGCGTAGGTTGGGACTCCATCCCCACCGTCGTCGTCCCGACCGCCCTCGACAATGATCAGCCGTCCAAATCGAACATCTCCATCGGCGTCCGTGTTGAGCAGCAATGGATCACCCGCGACGACATTCTCGGCCGCGATCCGAGCCGCCGCCAAGCGAGCTTTTATCGCGTGCGTGTTCGGATCGAAGTCTTTCCGCAGCAGATCGTCGTTGGCCAGTTCTCGTCCGGCCGCCAGCGCGGCCGCTTCCGCAGCCGTCCGCAACTCGATACGTGCCGAATCCAACCAGAGGCGATTCAACACCAACGCGGCACCGCCCAAAATTGCCACCAGCGCCACCGCGATCGCCGGCATCAGACTGCCGGACCGCGCGGACGATCGCCGCTTCGAGTTGAACCGGGGAAGGGGTTGCATCGGAAACCATCACAACCTGGAGTGCTGCGGCTCGACGCCGCACTCCGCTCAGTTGGAAAAAAGACGTTTGATTAAAAAGAGCGTGGCCATCGATTCGCCCACTGTTTTTGCGGCGGTTCTTGGACTTTGAGAGTCGAAGGCTGCATGGGAATGGAAGGCTGTGTCGAGCCCCGGCACTCCAGGATTACGGACGCAGTGCCGTCGGTCCTACGGAGCCAGGTCGGACTCGCAAGATTGAGTCGGTGCGGGAACGGATCCCGCGAATGGCTGACTCGGGTGACGGAATGTCGGGATCGGCGGAAGGCGGCGGATTGCTGGCACCACCGCTGGGTCCATCAAAGACATCGCTGGGATCGAATGAGCCACCGGCAGGACCGAACCCACCGCCGCCGCCCGCTCGGTTGTAGTCGAACGGATCAGAATAGCTGCCACTTCCCCAGTACGTGCCTCCGCCGGCTCCCCCCGCGTCAGTTCCTCCTGACCCAGACGGCCAATCCTGAGAGTTGCCGTAAGCACGACCGCCACCGGCGCGGCCTCCAACGGCCGAATACTTCTTCCCATCTTTGCCCCACAAGACCGAGCCACCTTGCGTCCCCTTGAACGTCTCCGTCACGAACGGCTTTTCGGGTTCTGGACCTGGCTGTCGCGGAGCCGCTTTCTTCAGACCCAGAACCTCCCACAACGTCGCTCGATCCGCGTTGTTCAAAGCCACGCCGCCATCACCTTCGCCAGTCGGGTTGTAGGTCAGCGAAATCGTCCCTTTCGGCTGCGCCACCAACAAAACATTGGTCTGTTCCGGCGCGAGTTCCAATGTCACCGAGTTACCAGCCGCCAGGACTGGAGCCTGTCGGAAATTCTTGTTGAGAGCCAGCAACTTCACGCCCTTGAACATCGTCATACTGACTCCACCCAAGCGGCTAATGCGCGGATCGATGCTGTTGTTGCTTTGCGCGTCGAGTGTGAAATGCACATCCACAAAGTCGCCCGGCTTGATCAGACCGTCGACCATTTCGGCGGAGGTCTTCACAGGAATAGTGATCGCTTGCTTTCCATCGGCGACGACCAGTGGTACGTTTTCGCCCGGTTCATAGAGCTGAGAGCCACGCATCGGACTGCCAGGCTTGATCGCCTCTTTGACCACGCGGCCCAGGATCACACGCTCACTGCGGAGCATGTCCTCTTTGAGTTCGCGTTCGGGAAACGGTCCCATGCCGATATGCTCGCGAGTGATCTTCGTTCCGGGAGCCAACGGCGCGGCGGCCAATGGGATGTTGACGATGCGCGGACGTTCGACTCGCTTCTCGACTCCGAACAGCCCTTTGACGACGTAGATTCCGATCAGGCCGGCTACTGCGGCGAGCATCAGCGTCGTGACCTTTGCGGGAGTGAGATTCATCAGATGTCTCCTAGATCGTTAACTGCTTGCGTGAATTTTCGATTTTCGATTTTCGATTTTCGATTGAGAATGCGGGCCGCAGTTCCATCGAAAACAAGAGATCAAAAATCGAAAATCCTCTCTTATTCCCGGATCATGCAAGTTTCCGAAAGCAAGAGGCGTCCTTGCAGGCTGTAGCCGATCGGCCACAACAAGTCGGGGGCCGCGGCATTCATGTCCACCGTCACTGCCACCGCTACGACGTCCCCAGATCTCTCGCCCAACAGCGCGTCCACTTGGAGCGAGTCGTGAAACCGCGGACTCAATACTTTGCGAACTTCATCTTCGACGTCTTGAAGCGTCACACCCGGCAGCGTTGCCTTGCGAGCCGCCACGCGGCTTGCCTCGACCACTTCACCACGCGCGAAAAACAACAGAGTGAACTCAAACAACCCGGCCAACACGAGCATCAGAATCGGCAACGTCAGGGCCAGTTCCATGCTGAGCACACCCGCCCGACGCCGCGAGAAGTTCAACGGTTGTGGGTGGTGTTTCATGATCCTGTCACCGTAACCAAATCTGCGAAACATCAGCGTTAGGTCGCTTCGGTCGCCTTCGTCCTTTTCAAGGGACTAAAGAGACCAAAATGACATAAGTGCCGCGCAAACATCCAGTTCAATAACCACCGACACGCGGTCGATGGGGAAACTCTAAAACTGCGGAAACTTTGGCAGCTTGTACAACACGATCAACCACGTCGCTAAAGCGACTGGTGGGGCGTAACCCATCACTCGGCGCTTGGCACGCTGACCGGCAGTTTCTGCCGCTAGTGGCTGTCCATTCGGTATCTTACCCGTCGCGAGATAAGTCTCTTTGGTCCGAAACAGACCCTTTGTGAAAACACCCAGAACCATCACAGCGATCGTGCCGACAATCACGAAAATCGTGCTCAGCACCAGCACCAAACAGGTCAGCTTAAACCCAATCCAAACGCTCAAGGCTCCCATCAATTTCACGTCCCCGCCACCACCGCCACCGATCATCCACAGCACCCACAGCAATCCGAATCCCGCCAGGAACGCGGCACCCGAATCGAGCAATCCCGGTCTGCCAATCCCACTCCCCCAGCCAAAGCAGGTGACTTGATAAATGAGTCCGGCAGCGAACATCGGCAGCGTCAGTTTGTTCGGAATCTTCTTGATCCGCAGATCCAGAATCGCGGCCGTCGCCGTGAACAGACCGACGCACGTCAAGAACACGACCAGTGGAGTGCTAACTTCAATCATGGGATTCCTCGTTGTAGGTGTGGCACGAAGCTCCGAGTCGTGAATTGCAGCGCGGAGCGTCGCACCACAATGTGCGGCAAACATACAACCGGTTTCCAAACAGGTTGCCGCCGCTCACCGCGCGTTACAGTTTTTGCACGTTGATTATTGTCCCCGATCCGAAGTGGTTGCGCGGTTCGCCTGCGCCGCGCGAACAATTGCGGCAGACTTTGTCAGCTTCATCCTTACGACTGACACAATCGGTATAGCCGGATTCCATCGCGGTCAGGAGTAATGTGGCACGCCGCTCCGCAGCGAGCGTCACTTCCCTCGTGTGCGGTCGCTCGGAATCGCCGCGAGCCGCCGATATCATCCCGCCTTCGCGGTACGGAGGCTGTGAGCGACTTAGGACCGGCGCAGAAATAACTGTCCGATGTCGCTGAACTCGCCAGAGTTCAGATCCGAAGTCTGGCGACTTCGGCTACGACAGTTATTGATGCGC
>JAYVSP010000126.1:0-12024 GCA_043775215.1 Planctomyces sp.
CACTCAACGCGAACGGCACGTTCAGTTACACGCACGATGGCAGCGAAAACTTCTCCGACAGCTTCACCTACACCGTCTTCGACGGTCTGAACACCAGCAACACAGCGACCGTGACGATCACCATCACGCCGGTCAATGACAATTCGCCGGTGGCCAACGACGACGGCATCGTCGTTGACAAAGGAAGCACGGTGACGGTGCTGGTGAGTGCTGCCACAAGTGTGCTGGCCAACGACACTGACACGGACTTGCCGGGAGACACGCTGATGGTGAACACGGTCAATGGAGTCACAGCCAACGTGGGAATGGCCACGCCTACGACACACGGCAGCGTGACGCTCAACGCCGACGGCACCTTCAGCTACACGCATGACGGCAGCGACAACTTCACCGACAGCTTCACTTACACGGTCTTCGACGGAGTCAACAGCAGCAGCACCGCAACCGTGACCATCACGATTCTGCCTGTCTAACCCCTACGGTCTCACGGCGGAGATGAATCAATCGCGCAGGAGGTTACCGCGAACGACGGCGAGGAACCTTGGGTTCCTTGCCGTCGTCGTGGCCAGATTCTGGTCAGCAGCGTCGGCTTCGGAAGAAGACGTAGGTGGGCTGCGGAAAGAGTTTTTCGTGCGGCATTCAGACATTGCGCTTGGTTGGCAGGAGGGTTTCGCACTACAGACTTGACGCTGTTTCCCGGGCAAAGTGATCAAACTCTGTGCGCGGGAAGCAATTGACTCGTTTCAAATGGAACTTGTACGTTCCGCGCCATTGCTGCCGGGTTCTGGTCGGCAACAGTTCGTGCAAATCGTTGGCCCGAAAAACATGGTTTTGGATAAACCAATCACATCGAAAAGGATTTCACTATGGCAAAGTTTCTTGGGCAATTGCAGGGTCTGTTCGCGAACGGCTGGCTTGGGAAAACGGCGGCTCCCGCACGTCGCCGAAGTGATCGACGGAATGGGAATTCGCTGGAATCTTTGGAAGCACGCCAAGTTCTGAGCGTCACGGCGCTCTTCAGCACATCCACCGGCGCGCTCTCTGTCACGAGCGACGGCGCAGATCAAATCGCATTGGGAGCCGATCAATCGGGAAACGTGACGCTCAACGGGGAAATCTTAGTGGCGCACGTCAATAACGCGACTGCGAATGTGATGGCCAAGACCGTGAAGTCGTTGGCAGTGACTGGCGGTGACGGTGATAACTCCATTGATTTGAGCGGTGTGACGAAAGGCCGCTTCAAGAAAGTCGCCGGCATCACAGTCAATGGCGGTGGCGGAGCCGACAACATCATCGGTAGCTCCTTGGCGGACGTGCTCAATGGCGGAGACGGAAACGATACGCTCAAGGGTGGATTGGGACGCGATCTTCTTGACGGCGGACTTGGTCGGGACGAATTGTCGGGTGGAAATCACAACGACTCGCTCAATGGCGGAGACGGTAATGACACGCTCATCGGCGGGAACGGCAACGACTCGATGAATGGTCAAGGAGATGACGATTCGCTTTTGGGTGGAACCGGGAATGATCAACTCAATGGCCAGGACGGGCTCGATACGCTCAATGGAGGCACCGGCGACGACGCGCTGAACGGAGGCAACGATGCCGATTCGCTGATCGGTGCCACTGGCGACGACACGCTGGATGGGGGCAACGGTGCCGATTCGCTCGCCGGCGGCAATGGCAATGATCACATGAAGGGCGGAGACGGAGGCGACTCCCTCAACGGTGGCAACGGGACGGACCTCATCGAAGCGGGCGCTGGCGACGACAACGTCCAAGCCGGTAAGGGCAATGACACCGTTTACGGCGGAGCAGGCGACGATACGGTGAACTCAGGACCGGGGAATGACGTGGTCTTCGGTGGTTCGGGCACCGACGACTTGCGAAACATCGGAGGCGGAGCGGACACGGTCGATCCGGAAGGGCCGAATGCGGCCGGTGAAATCGGACAGATCAGCGACACGAACGCCACCGCGAACAGCGTGGCCGAGGACAGTGCGGTCGGCTCGACAGTTGGTATCACGGCGTTCGCCAGTGATGCCAATGCCGCAGACAGCGTCAGTTACAGCCTGGATGGCAATGCGGGGGGCCTCTTCACGATTGATCCCAGCACTGGCGTGATCACGGTAGCGGGTGCCTTGGACTTCGAGTCATCTAGCAGCCACAACGTCACCGTGCGTGCGACTTCGACGGATGGTTCCTTCTCGACAAAAGTCTTCGCGATAGCCGTTTCTAACGTGAATGAGTCGATCGGTTCGATCAGCGATTCTGACTCTGCCACGGATAGCGCGGACGAGAACAGTTTGACGGGTACGAACGTCGGGATCATGGCCTTCGCGACTGATCCCGATTCCACCGACACGATTAACTACAGCCTGGACGACAATGCCAGTGGCCTCTTCACGATTGATCCCAGTACCGGCGTGATCACGGTGGCGGGTGCGTTGGACTACGAAACAGCCACAAGCCACAGCATCACCGCGCGGGCCACTTCGCTCGATGGCAGCTTTTCCACGAAGAACTTTGTGATTGCTGTCAACGACATTGTCGAAGTTTGATCGGACGAAATCCGTATCTGCGAACGCCACTGAACTGGTCAGCACTTTTTGCCTTTCTCAGTGGCTCGCAGAATTTCTGTTGAACTCGGAATAGGAATCAATCGCGCAGGAGGTCACCGCGAACGACGGCAAGGAATCCTAGCCCACTTGGGTTCCTCTGCCGTCGTGGTGGCGAAATTGCGGAGTTAGCAGAAACGATCGTTGCAACTCAGGTGGCTGGCTCATGGATGGCTCTATCGCTCGACCTCTCTTGCATCCTGTCGGCTCCGTTTTTCGGCCGTTGCGATTGCCGTTTTCAAGGACGTGTGTCATTCGCGGCCGAATTTTGGTGGCGACGAGTATGTTGTGTTTTGGAACGGCACCCATTTTGGCCACACAGCGAATTCCGTTGCTCGACGACGGAGTGAAGCGTTCGGGCCTGTTATTCCTTTTCGCGTGCTTCCTAGGAGTCGCCTTGTTGTTCAGAGGGTTCCAACAAGCCATCTCCCGAATCGTGATAACTGCAACCGAATTCAGCCTCGAACCCGACTGGTGTGGGTTCCGACTTCATTGGTCTCAGATTCGGAAGTGGACCTTGAAAGAACATCCGGAGAAGCGGACGACGGATCTCCTTCTGTGGCTGCGATCGGACGACCAACCGCGCCGGATTTCTTCGTCATGGCTCGACCAGGTTGCCTTCCAACGCATCATTGCAGAACTGGAAAGCCACCACGACGCAGCCCCGCAGTCCACAGTGAGCTGACGAAAAGCCAATCTACTTTGGCATCCCGATTGCTTATGGCGGATGTCGTTGATTCGGGCGCCGTGTTTTCATGGAGGAGAGAATGCGCAAATCGTTGCTGTTGTCCGGTGAGCCAGCTCCGTGGTTTGAGGCTCGCTGTACTTGCAATCCGAAGTTTCATTTCGACACGGTCGGAGGATACCCAATTGTCCTGACGTTTTTTCAGTCGGCGGCTTTGCCAAGTAGTCAGCGAGTGCTCGCCGAGTTTCAGCGGTTCGTATCCGTGTTTGATGCGATGCGCGTCCTGTTTTACGGCGTGAGCATCGACCCGGACGATGAAGGTCGGCAGCGGGTTGTCGAGCGTGATCCGGGAATGCGGTTCTTTTGGGACATCGACCAGGCAGTCAGTGCCGAGTACGGAGCAATCACCGGCCCCAATCCGACCGGAACGGACGGCTATCGGCGCTTCAGCGTGATCCTGGATCAGCGACTGCGGGTGTGGGAAGTCGTGCCATTCGATGATTCGACCGCGGCGAATCATGCCCAACGGGTCATGCAATCGGTGCTGAGCATTCCTGCATACGAGTCCCACATTAGCGGGACTTTGCAGGCTCCAGTGTTGATCGTACCGCGTATCTTCGAGCCGGAGTTATGTCGCCGGCTGATCTCGCATTACGAACAACACGGTGGCGACGAATCCGGATTCATGCGGGAAATCAACGGAAAAACCGTGGGTGTGTATGACTACGGCCACAAGCGGCGGCGCGATCAAGAGATCCTCGATCCGGATTTGCGAAAAGCATGTATGATTCGTATTCACGACCGGTTGGGACCGGAAATTGAAAAGGCATACCAATTCAAGGCGACGCGCATGGAGCGTTACATCGTCGCGTGTTATGAGGCGGAGACTCAGGGGCACTTTCGCCGGCATCGCGACAATACGAATAAGGGGACAGCGCATCGCAAGTTTGCGGTGTCGCTGAACCTCAACACCGGTGAATTCGAGGGTGGCCAAGTCTGGTTTCCGGAATACGGCCGGCAAACGTTCGTGCCGCCGGCTGGAGGTGCATGTGTGTTCTCGTGCTCGTTGCTGCATGAGGCGATGCCGGTGACCAAAGGGACGCGGTACGTTTATCTGCCGTTTCTCTACGATGATGCAGCCGCTAAGTTGCGACAAGAGAACGAACAATTTCTCGGTGGTAACGTCAACACACCGGAAGATGCCGCTCAAGGCCGGCCCAGCCGGTTGGCCTAGCAGTTGCTTGCAGAAGTCGGTTCGGTGGAGTGTCCAAAGTTTGGTCAAATCTCGTTGGTCGTGTCCAGGAATTGAACAGCCGATGACTCTTCGTGAGAGACTCTATCGATTTCGCCTGCGGTCGCGGTCATCTTGGACAATGTTATTGCCAACGGTCGGACTGAGCGGATTGTTGCTCGTGGTCGTCTCCATTGCGGTCTGGCAGTTAGATCGGTTGCAGGAATCGTCCGCTCAAACGGTGGCGATCAATGTCTCGGCGATGAAAGCAGCGGAAGAATTGGAGATTGCGATTCGTGAAGTGCGGAACCGGCTGCACTTGTTTTTGATCACTCGCGATCGAGCGCCGCTGGCCGAACTGCCGCAGATTCGCCGCGATTTAGAACAGTGGTTGGCCGAAGCTCGAAAGGTGGCTACGACCAAGATCGAACAGGAGCAGATCCGGCGCGTGGAGCACGACTATAAGCGGTTGTCGCCGGAGTTTGATCGACTGACGGCTCAGGCGAACTCGGCCGCGACCGAGGATGCGGATCTGATCGAAGCGTGCAAAAAACTCGCCTTGGACGAGATGCATGCGATGCTCGACTCGGCTCACGAATATCTCGACTTCAACGAGCATGTCATCACGGAGAACAGCGAACGCAATCAAGTCTTCACGGATCGATTAGTGCCGATTTTGTTTGTCCTCGGCCTGTGCGGTTCGGCCGCCGGAATTTTCTTGGGATTTGCATTTGCCCGGAATCTGAGGCGGCGCGTGATCGAATGCAACATTCCGATTCGCGATCTGGCCGGCAAATTGAATGAAGTGCTCGGTCCGTTGACCGTCACCGGTGCTCTGGATCTGGATGACCTTGAACCGACACTGCGCCAGATCGCCGACCGAGTGCAGCATGTCGTGCGTCGGTTGCAAGACAGCGAACGGGAGACGCTGCGATCCGAGCAACTCGCGGCGGTCGGCCAGTTGGCCGCCGGTATGGCGCACGAATTGCGCAATCCGCTCACGTCGATGAAAGCACTCGTGCAATCGTCGCTAATGGGCGATGAGCCACTGCTGGAGGGACGCGACCTGGAGATCCTGGAAGAAGAGATCGACCGGATGACTCAGTTGATCGCTGCATTTCTCGACTATGCGCGGCCACCACAGTTGGAAAAACGACCGCTGGATCTGGTCGAAACCTGCCAACAAGCCGCCAGCCTGATCCTGCCGCGAGCGAATCAAAAAGGCGTGCGGTTCACCCTTCGATTGCTCGAACCGCCGCTGCTTATCGACGCCGACACGCGTCAGCTTCGGCAAGTGCTGCTCAACTTGTTCGACAATTCGCTCGACGCCACACCAGAAGGGGGATGTGTGTGGATCGAACTACAACGCCTGAATTCTCCTCCGCCGCCGATCACGACCGCTCCGTGGGTCACTGCCATGGAAACGTCGTGTGCCGACACCGCTGAGATTCCAATCTTTCCGACGGCAACTCTGACCGGGTGCGATCGCCGTCTTGATTGTCGTCTCGGTGGGCCAATCAGTGCCGCAACGTCCGACACGAACCGAGTTCAAGGACCGAACTCGGCTGATTCTGTGAACGACCATCGCGGCTCGGCGGCGGGGATTCATCTTTTGGTGGCCGATTCCGGTTGCGGCATTCCCCCCGAATTGGGGGACCGCATCTTTGAACCGTTCGTCAGCACCAAAGAAACCGGGTTGGGCCTCGGCCTGTCGATCTGTCGGCGCATCGTGCAATCGCACGGCGGAAAGATTGTCGGAACCAACCTGCGTGGCGGAGGAACCGCCTTTTCAATCTGGTTGCCGTTGCCCGATGAGACCGACAGCGAGGCGCGACCCATTTCGTTTCAAAATCAGCCGACAGATCAGTTGTCTGAGTTTCTGCCTGCAATCTCCGTCGCCGCGAGATGACACCTGATAGGTTGATCCCTTGGAGTGATGGCTGACGGAATCCTCATTCTCCAGCGGCACGCTTTGTGCATGGCGCTCGGCCGATGTTGCGTCGATGAACAACGGATTGTTTCGGAGATCGAGAGCCTCATGCACGTCCTTTTCATTCATCAGAACTTCCCCGCTCAGTTTCGTTACATCGCGCCGCGATTCGCCCAAGAGTACGGTTGGAAATGCACGTTCGTGACCGCCAAGGCGGAGGGCTCGTTGCCCGGCGTCGAGAAGGTCGTCTACACCTGTAAAGGGAGCGCGATCAAGGCCAATCATTTTGGCACGCGAGCATTCGAGAACGCGGTGTGGGAAGCGCACGGCGTTTACGAAATGCTCAAGCAGCGGCCGGACGTGCAGCCGGATTTGATTGTCGCTCACACCGGCTTCGGGTCGTCACTTTACCTGCCGTTCTTGTACGACGCGCCAATCATCAACTTCATGGAAATGTTCTATCACCCGGTCGGCGGTGACGTCGGCTACCGCAAAGAGATACCGGTCGATGAAACGACGTTGCTGCGGCTTCAGACCAAAAACGCGATGATTCTGTCGGACCTTGCCAACTGCGACCGAGCTTGGACACCAACGCGCTACCAGCGCGACTTCTTTCCGGTGGATTTCCGCTCCAAGATTGAAGTCATCTTCGACGGGATCGATACGTCGATTTATCACCGGCGCGACAACCCGCAGCGAATCATCAACGGCAAACAGATCGCTCGGACCGGAAAGCGGATCGTCACGTATGTCTCGCGTGGGTTTGAGAAGATGCGTGGCTTCGACATTTTCATGGAAGCCAGTCGATTGATCGCCGAGCAGTATCCCGATGTGTTGTTCGTCGTCGTCGGCAGAGACACGGTGCATTACGGCTCGGACTTGAACTATGTCAAGGAAGCGTCGTACCGCGAACACTTGCTGGCGTCTGGGCGGTATGACCTCTCGAAATACCTCTTCACGGGTTTCATTGCGGAAGAGACGTTGGCGGAAATCCTGTCGATCAGCGACCTGCACATCTATTTGACCGAGCCATTCATCGCTTCGTGGTCGATGGTTGATGCGATGTCGTGCGGCGCGGTCCTGCTCGCCTCGGACCAACGGTGCGTGCGCGAATACATTGAGCCGGGTAAGAATGGCTTGCTCGTCGAATTCTTCGATGTCGAGGGCCTTGCCAAACAAGCGGTCGAAGTGTTGCGCGACCCGGCGGCGTATCGGCCGCTTGCGGAAACCGCGATGCAGACAGTGCGAGAAGGCTACTCGGTCGACGTCGCGATGCCCCGACTCAAGACTTTCTTTGAAACCGTCGCTGCGAAGAAGCGTGAGCCGAGCACTCTGCTGAAAAACCTCGTGTGTGAGGGGACGCTGCAAATAGTCGCCTCAAACGAGGAAGTTCAGCGTAAAAGAGAAGCTGTCAAAGCTGGGGGCACCTACAAGCCGAAGGAGTTGTCTTTCGCGTCGACGCCTGCTGCCGTCGTTACGTTATTTCAAGCAAAGACGACACCCAAGTCCTTGATGAATTCGCCGCTGGCGCTCGCGGCGGATTCACCCGTGAAGCGAGGCAACGTGGCGACCGATTCACCGCTTGGTCAAGCCCTGGAAAAGTTGTGGCAAATGGGAATCGGCCGCGGCTCGATCGAGGATTGGGTGCAACTTGCCGCGGCGTATCGCGGACCGGAGCCATTCGAAACGCTCGGCGTGGAGCAACACCCGCTCGATCTCGCGCGGCTGATGCAGCGAGTGATGGAGTGGAAGCCAAAACTGATCCTCGAAAGCGGCACGGAACTCGGCGGAACGCTGTTTCTGTGGACGCGAATTGCCGCGTTTGACTGTCACTTGATCGCGGCCGGTACGGCCGAGCGACCAATCCCCGAAGAACGCTTGCCGCTGTTCGAGGCGTTCGTGTGCGGCGAACAGTCCATCCGCAGCATCCCGCGCGGCGAGACGATGAAGATCGACTACGACATCAGCAAGCAACGCGAGAAGCGTCTGGCCAACTTTGTGTTCCTCAACGGCTGCCGTCCGTATGACGAACTCCGGGCGGAGTTGAATCGCTGTCTCAAGTGGACCGCCTCAGGCGCGCTCGTCGCATGGGACGGCTTGCGGCAGTTCGGCTTCGACGAGAAGCATTTGGCTGGCGGCATTCAACTTTGGCAGGAGCTGAAGCCGCGCTATCCGAAAAACGCCGAATACCTCTCCGGCAGAGACATCCCCAGCGGCGGCATTGCCGTGATCGTCGTGAATTGACCTTTGACATTTTCGATTTTTGGTTGCTGCTTCGCCACAAATCAAAAATCAAAATCGAAAGCCCTCCATGCCCACCGAACATCCCCTGCCACAGCGTGCTCTTGTCGAGCGACTCGAACGCAATCAAGCCATCTCGCTGGCCGAGTTTCATCCGGCAGAACCAGCGTCTTGGGAACGCACGACATGTCGAGCGTGTTTGAAAACCGATTTGGTCGAAGTGCTCAACCTCGGAGACCAACCGCCGTCAAATGCGTTTGTCACGACCGATGACCTCGACAAGCCGGAGGCGCGCTATCCGTTGTCGCTGCGGCTGTGCGAGTCGTGCGGCATGGTTCAGCTTGGACACGTCGTTCCGCCGGAGTTGCTGTTTCGGTCGTATCTGTTTTTCACGTCCAGTTCGAAATGGATGGGAGACCACTTTGGCAAGCTGATGACCGACAGTGCGGCCGAGTTCGTGGCACCCGGCGGGCTGATCGTGGAGATCGGCTCCAACGACGGGACCGCGTTGTCGGCGATACAACGTCGCGACGTGCGGCTGCTGGGTATCGACCCGGCTCGCAACATCTCGGTGATGGCTGCGTCGCGTGGCATTCCAACGATTGCGGAATTCTTCACCGAACCGCTCGCCGCGGAAGTCGAGCGAGTGGCGGGGAAGGCCCATCTCATCGTTGCCTGTAATGTGCTCGGCCATATCAATGACCTCGACGACGTTTGCGCGGGCGTTCGCAAACTGCTGCATCCCCAGGGAGCCTTCGTGATCGAGGTGCCCTACCTCGCGTCGTTCCTGGAACGCGATGAATACGACACGATCTATCACGAGCACTTGTCGTACTTCGCCGTTCGCCCGCTGCAAACGCTAATGAGCCGCCACGGGTTGCACATTGATCGCGTGGAATTCTTCCCGGTCCACGGCGGCACGATCCGCGTCACGGTCAAACACGGTGTGTGGACTTCTGACGAAGCATTGAAGTGGCTGAAACGCGAAGAGACCGCCGGACTCGCACGACGTTCCGCATTCACCGCGATGGCCGCACTGACGTCTCGCAACCGAGTCGAGTTGAGAGCGAGATTGAAACAGTTCCGCGACTCCGGCGTGAAAGTTCTCGGCTATGGAGCACCCGCCAAAGGAACCGTGCGGCTGAATTTCTGTGACATCGGCACCGACTTGCTCGCCGAGATCATCGACTCGACCCCAGCCAAACAAGGCTTGCACGTCCCCGGCACTCACCAATACATCCGCCCGCCCTCCGCGTTGAAGGAGATCAATCCCGATTACGTCTTACTGCTGGCGTGGAACCATGCTCCTGAAATTCTCGCCCGCGAATCTGAGTACCGCGCTCGCGGCGGCAAGTTCTTGACTCCGTGGCTGGAAGAATTGAATTGACTCACGCGAACCCATCAGCCTGACGCGCCCTGATTGTTTTCTGTCCTTCGCCCCGCGTTCCCGGAAGTTGCGGTTCGGTGGTACAGGCCGGCGCGTCAGGCTAATCGGCTCGACTCATTCAGATAGCAAACGTACTCGCGCAGAGCGTCTTGCCACGCGCGAGGCTGTGGCAAGCCGAGCGATTCGATCTTGGCGGTCGAGAGCACTGTGTAACTCGGCCGAACGGCTGGGCCACCGTACTCGGCGGTTGAGATGGTTTCGACATCGACCGGCAGACTCGCGAATTCAAACGCAGCACGAGCGAACTCCGCCCACGAGCACTCGCCATGATTGGTCCAATGATACAAGCCGAACTGATTGGTCGCGACCAACGCGAGCGCCGCGGCGGCGAGGTCTTTGGCATAACTCGGCGTGCAAACCTGATCGCCGACCACTCGCACTCGGCCTTGCTCGCGTCCCAACCGCAGCATCGTCGTGACGAAATTGCGACCCTTGCCGCGACCGCTAACCGAGCCATACAGCCCGCACGTCCGAATAACAAAGTGCCGCGTCCCGCTGGCACGCACGGCCTCTTCGCCGTCGAGCTTACTCTGCCCGTATGCGTTGACCGGAGCGGGAGGATCGGTCTCGGCATACGGCTGTCGTCGCTCGCGATCGCCGCCAAAAACGTAGTCGGTGCTGAAATGGACGAGCGTCGCACTGAGTCTCTCACACGACTCGGCCAACGCGCGAACGCCATCGACGTTGACTCCCCACGCGGCTTCGCGATCCGTTCCTGCTTGTTCAACGAAATTGTACGCCGCCGTGTTCCACACGATCTCCGGCTGCAACCGCGCGAGCACTTTCGAGGCTTGTTCCGGCACCGACAGATCAAGATCGGCGCGAGTCAATGCGATCGCACCATCGCCCAATCGACGCGACAACTCTTGGCCAAGCTGCCCACTGCTTCCGACAATGACTACTCGCATGATTCCTCGATCGTCGGCCGGGATGTCCGGCTCGACATGCCTGGATGGTTTGAATCGTGATTGACTACTCGGTTAGCCCCAAAGCTCCCCATACTCTGTCTTTCTTTCCTCAGAAAAGCACGCTCATGCCAACGCTCGTGATTGTGGATGACGAACCGAATGTCCGGTACTCGCTGGAAAAGGGATTGCGGCGCGAGTCGCTGCGAGTTCTGTCGGCGGCGACGGCCAAAGACGGTTTAGGTTTGATTCAACGCGAGCGGCCAGATGTCGTACTCATGGACGTGCGATTGCCGGACATGTCGGGACTGGACGCCTTCGATCAAGTCAAGCTGTTCGACGCGCGGCTGCCGGTCATCATCATTACGGCATTCGCTTCGACCGACACGGCGATCGACGCGATGAAGCGCGGAGCGTTCGAATACTTGCTCAAACCGCTCGACATCCACGAGCTGCGCCGCATGGTGGATAAGGCCATCGACGCCAGCCGCCTGCGCCACATCCCCGCCGTGTTCGAGGATGCGGACTCGTCATCCCCAGTGGATCGAATCGTGGGACAATCCGCGGCAATGCAAGAGGTTTACAAGGCGATTGGCCGCGTCGCTTCGCAAGACGTGCCCGTCCTGATTCTCGGAGAGAGCGGTACCGGCAAAGAATTGGTCGCTCGTGCCGTCTATCATCACAGTCATCGCTCGCAGAAAACTTTTCTGGCCGTCAACTGCGCGGCGATCCCAGAAAGCCTCTTGGAAAGCGAACTCTTCGGCCACGAACGCGGTGCCTTCACGGGAGCCGACAATCGTCGCATTGGCAAGTTCGAACAATGCCACGGCGGCACGATCTTCCTCGACGAGATCGGCGACTTGAGTTCCGGCGCTCAGGCCCGCATGTTGCGGCTGCTGCAAGACGGCCGCTTCGAGCGTGTCGGCGGCAACGAAACCATCACCACTGATGTCCGCCTAATCGCCGC
>JAYVSP010000127.1:0-3209 GCA_043775215.1 Planctomyces sp.
CTCGTCGCGCACCCTCGCCGACGACCTCGAACGCTGGCTGGCCGACGAACCAGTAACCGCTCACCGAGAAACCCCACTCGTCGCCGCCACCCGCTGGGCACGCAAGCATCGAGCCTGGGCCATGTCCGGTGCCGCCGCGCTGGCCCTCGTCGCGATCGTGTCGAGCATCTCCGCCGTCTGGATCAACGCCGCTCGCGCGAAAGTCGTCGCCGCGCAGCAAGCAGAAGCCAACCAGCTTCAGAACGCGCTGCGGAACGAGAAGCTCGCGATTACCAACGAGAACGAAGCCAAACGCCAACAAGGCATCGCGGAGGACAACGCCACCAAAGCAGTCGCCGCACAAATGAAGGCAGAGGCAGCCGCAGTCGCCGAGAAGCAGGCCAGGGACGAAGAAGCTATTCAGCGAGTGGCAGCCGTCAAAGCAAAGGACGAATCAATCGCCGCTCAGGAAAAAGCGGACGCGGCAGCTCATGCAGCGAAGCAAGCCAAGGACGAAGAGGCAAAGCAGCGACTGGTGGCGGTCACTGCTGCGGAGGCGGCGATCGAAGCGCAACGAAAGGCTGAGGCCGCCGCCATTGCAGAAAAAAAGGCGACGCAAGAAGAGGCGAAACAGCGTTTGATCTCCGTCGCTGCGGCAGACGCTGAGGCGAAGCAGCGAAAAATTGCGGAATCGGAAACGAAACGCGCTCAAGCAGCGACTGCGGATAAAGAGGCGGCCAATCAGAGGCTGCAACATACGAACGCACAGCTTCAGACGGCCTTCGATGAGATCGCTCAACAGCATGCAACCGCGCTGTATTCCCTCGATCTTCGTGAGGTGCAATTGCGAATACAAAACGGTGAACTGTCCCTTGCCCAACGAATTCTGGCGGAAGTTTCGATAAACCGCCGCGGTATTGAATGGTGTCTGTTAGCGAGAGCCAGTCGTCTTGAGTCGGCGGTCGCGGCCAAACTTGTCGGCTCTGGCTCCGAAAAGCCGATTGGACCGCCACCGAAGTCCACTTCCGCGGTCGTTCCAGTGACGCGTGCTGCTGAGCTTTCACGACGTCTCGTCGGCCATACTGGAGCGGTCCAAGCCGTCGCGATTAGTCCGGACCAAAAACTCTTGGCGTCCGCTGGTGCCGACAGAAGCATTCAGCTTTGGAAAACGGATGACTGGACACTGTTACGCACACTCACAGGACACTCGCGGGACGTTCGGGCCTTAGTGTTTCTGCCCAAGAATGGTGATCCCGTAAGTGATGCGTTCGACGGAACCCCTCCGCTTCCCAATGTGCGTCGACAAGATGACGGAGACCTGGTGAGTGCGAGCCTTGATGGGACTGTCCGAATTTGGGATACCAATACCGGCCGTGAGAAAAAGAAGTTCGCATTAGATTCATTGGTCTTCTTCTCGCTGGCTGTCACTTCTGACGGGCAATTTCTTCTCGCAGGCGGCGGTCTTCCCAACGGCATGTCGTCCACTGCGCAGAAGGCAGACGATTACTTACGCTGGGGCGGTAAAGCCGTCTGTTGGAATCTGACGACGGATTCAGTCGAGTACAAGATTACGGAGCATGACGGAATCGTCCGCTGCGTCAGTGCGCGTGCCAATGCACACATGTTTGCAACGGGAGGCTATGACTCCAAATTGCTTCTCTGGAATGCGGCCACTGGTGAGTCTATTAACCGGTTGGAAGGTCACAAACAGCCGATCCTCGGCACTGCCTTTAGTCCTTTGGGAAGTACATTGTGCAGCGTCGTGGGATCGCTCGTGCCGCCGAAAGGAATCGATGATGATTCGTCGCGATTTGTTGGCGGAGTCCGATTTTGGGACGTCATAGAGGGCAAGGAAATCGCAACGACGAAGGCTCACGAGTCAATGATTTACGCGGTAGCCTTCACTCCCGATGGACGGCGGATACTCACTGCCAGTGCCGACCACACGCTTCGCGTTTGGGATGTCGCGACTCGACAACATCTCCTCACGATTACGGGCCATCAAGGCGAAGTGCTGTCATTGGCGTTGGGGTTCAACGGCGATGTTGTCGCGAGTGGCGGAAAAGACGGTGTTGTCCTCGTATGGGACGGGCGGCTTTCGAAGAAAGTCAGGTACTTTCAACTCACGGCGCAGCCGTCGATACCTATCGAACCGTGAATGTAGAAGACTCTGCAGACGTTCGGGAGTTGCGGGCAGACCGCGCGCCCTGCAATTCGCCCGCGAGTGGAAGCCGTAGGTTGGGACTCCGTCCCGACCAAATTGCGTGGTCGGAACCAGTCTCCGACGCCGCAACGGAGCGTGTGTTCAAGATTTACATGCGGGTCGGGACGGAGTCCCAACCTACGAAAAAAGAGGTTCATCCGACTAAAGCGTACTCAGTTTCGTGGATGGCGTAGATTTTGAGTTTGAAGAAGTTTCTGTCACGGAAGCCATAGGCTTGTCTCTTCATGGTTTTGATTTTGTTGTTGGTACCTTCGAGGGGACCGGTGGAGATGGGGAAGTCATAGTAGGCGAGGATTCCCCAAGCGTGGTTGCGGAGAGTTTTGGCAAACTTGATCAGCATTTTGACACCACTGGCTTCGGCCAGAGCGATCCAATCCAGGAGAAACAGCCGTGCTTCGTTCTCGTCCTCTTGTTCCCAGACCTCGTTCAAGAGTTCTTTGAGGTAATCGGCGATGGCCAGTGGTTGATTGACGTCCAGAGCTTCCTGGAGCCGTTGGGATTCGTTCTTAGTTTCGTCGAGGTTTTCGGGGCGTTTGAGCAACAGCCAGCGTGAGCCTTTGAGGAGTTTCTTGTGGGCCGCTGTCGCGGAGTGGTATTGATCGCGGCGGAGGTTGGACAGCTTGTCGTGGAAGAGCTTGATCACATGAAAGCGGTCAAACACCAAGGTGGCGCGGGGCAGATTGGCTTGAACCGACCTGTCCCCTTTGTTTGCCCTGATTGTTCGAAAAGAGACCTGGCCCCTTTGTGCTTTCCCCACTACAAGCGACGATCACCAAATACGTCACGATGGGTGTCTGCGAGGCGCGCGACGGCAGCGTTTACACGATGGTCATGCACCCCTACTCGCTGCTGCAACTGGGGGTGAGACGCTGCTGAACTGGGGGTGAGAAAAGGTGTCAGGGGGGTGAGAAAAGGTGTCAGGAACGTGTCAGGAACGTGTCAGGAACCGTTTCTGGGAAAGTTTCACCATTTTGGTTCCTGACACGTTCCTGACACGTTCCTGACA
>JAYVSP010000128.1:0-8563 GCA_043775215.1 Planctomyces sp.
CCGACCGCACGCAATGGCAATCCAGGACGAGTAACCTACGGTTCGTACAACCCCGAGTCCTTCAACCTTGGCCAAACGGCGCGACGTGGCAGCGAGTCACCAGCTCTTTCGCCGTCTTCTGCTTGAGCGGAAATGAAATTGCTCCCATCCCGTCCACGACCAAGCCGGGATCAACCGCCGGCAAATCCCCCGCGACACAAAAATGTGCCGACCGCGTCACCCGACCAATCGCCTCTGCCAACCGCGACGTCATCTTCGCTTCGCTCATGACCGCTCTTTCGTCAATCTCTGTCATACGGCCTCTGTCATTCGGCGACGCGGTGAATAATTTCTCGGTTGCCGCGTCAATCGCCGCCGTCGGTCTCCGGCGCGTTGTGCCGTTCGGCGGGGATCAACCGATCCAAGATGCCGTTGACGAACTGGAAGGACTGTATCGAGCCAAATTTCTTGGCCATCTCGATGGCTTCGTCAATGACGACACGGTGGGGCGTTTCGGTGTGCAGCAGTTCAAACACGCCGAGACGGAGAATGTTGCGGTCCGTCGGGGCCATTCGCGACAACTGCCAGTTGGCGGCGGTCTCTTCGATGTGTTGATCGATCTGCGCTTTCCATTCGACGGTGCCGGCGAACAGACTCCAAGCGAACTCCCGCAAGTGCGGTTCGCGCAATTCCTCGGCGATCATGCCGCGCACCGTGTCGGCGGAGACGTCCGGGTTGAGGTCACGTTGATACAACATCTGCATCGCGACTTCGCGTGCTCGTGAGCGGCGGGATGTGGACATGGCGGTTCCAAAATGACGAATGACGAAAGACCCAATGACGAAGGAATGTCAAAGCTCGAATGACGAATGCCGCACCGTGGAGGCTACGTCAACGAGATTGCTTCCTCAGTTCGTTATTCGGAATTCGTCATTCGGATTTCTTTCGTCATTGGGTATTTCGTCATTCGTCATTGTCCAGCGTTCAAACGCCAGACGACTTCAGCAACTTCAACGTATTGACCATTTCAATCGCGGCGAGTGCGGCCTCCGTCCCTTTGTTTCCGACTTTGCCGCCGGCTCGGTTGAGGGCTTGTTCGAGATTCTCGCAGGTCAGGACGCCGAACAAAACCGGAATGCCAGTCTCTTGAGCGGTCCGCATCAGGCCGGCGGCGACTTGATGGTTGATATAGTCGTGGTGCGTCGTCTCGCCCTGAATGACGGCACCCAGCGCGATGATGGCCGCAAACTTCTTGCCGTCCGCCAAGAGCTGGGCAATTTGTGGTAACTCGAACGAACCGGGCGCCCAGACGACGGTCAGTTGTTCGTCTTTGGCTCCATGACGGCGGAAAGTCTCAACGGCTCCGTCGAGCAGCCGGCGCGTGACGAGATCGTTGAAGCGGGAGACGATGATCGCGAAGCATTCGTCGCCGACCAGTAGATTGGATTCGATTGTGGTGAGCATCCGGAAATTCTTCACAATGATGAGGGTCAAGAGTTCGTGGGCGAAGCCGATGGGAAGCCATCTCCCAGTCGTTTGAGATCGAGAAATTCACTTCCGTCGTCCGGTAGGCTTTAAGTCTTCCAAAGATTCGAGTTCAGTAACCAATCGAGCCAGTTTTGCAAATGACTTCTCTGGCCACGACTCAATGATTTCAACCACTCGATCCGGTAAGACTCCGAATCGATCTGCCAGAATGACTTTAACGGCCTCACGTTTTCCTTTCTCGATCCCTTCCGCGCGCCCCTTCTTAATGCCCTTCTCGACTCCTTCTTCAAAGAATGTCACGGCCATTTTTTTAGCCTCCTCGAATTCAGGTGTCTTGATTAAATCCTGAAGTTCGACTTTTTGGGTGGGATCTAGTGGTTGATATGCCTGCACGCATTCCGTCAGCAGGAATTGTTGTCGGTCATTGTGGCACCGGCGGGCGATTTGTCGCAATGCTTTGGCTTTCATGGCGACCAACTCGCCTTGCGGTGTTTTCATCAGCGAACTGAGTCCCGCCGCAAGCACGTAGTCGCTTTCGACGTACTGCGAGGCTTCGAGTGAGAGCAGGCCGACATAGAGATAGCGGAACGACAGCGTCTCCAGTTGGGGTGATCCGGACTCGGTGCCGATCTGCTCGGTGAACACGTCAGTGCCGACGCCATTGAGACCCACGTTGACGAAAACTGCGATCGGCAGCACCGGCTGACGATGTTTCTTGCGAAACCCGTCGTAGTAGTCGTGCATCCGTTGTCGCATGACTGTGACCGACTTGTTCGCCTCCAATTCGATGTGGATCAGTATCACGAAATGTCGCGACGAACCGGACTCGGACGTGCGAATCGCCACTCTAGTCCGGACTTGAGCCACCAAATCGGCCGTTCGACGGCGTCCATCGGGCGGATCGGGAAAGATTTCTTGTTCGAGCCAGGTCACATTGCCAAAGTCCAACACCGCCGCCCACTCCGGAAAAAACAAATGAAAGAAGTCGGCGAGGAATTCCTTCAGTAGCGTCTTCAATCGCTGATCGTGATCCCGGTTGAGACCCCAATCTCTGGATAACGAACGCATGCGATGAATGTCCTTTGTCCATTTTCGTCAGCGGCAAGGCGCTAAAGGGCTTCCGCTGGAACGACTGTTTGCCCGGCGATCAGGGAAACTCACAATCTCCTCGAATTCTTCGGGTTGAACATTGTGCTCGGCAAGATGGTCGACGATCTCGTCAGTCCATTGGAATTCGAAGTGGGCCATGACACAGTCTTGGGTTCGGAGTCGAATCTCAATGGAAAGAAAGCGGCTCCGCCGCCATCGAAAGCGGGGAGGCATCCCCGCACTCCAAAATTAGTTCAGATTCATGCCCATCAAGAACTCTTCGTTGGTTTTCGTCTTCCTCATGCGGTTCACGAGCAGGTCCATCGCTTCGGCGGGGTTCATGTCATTGAGGACTCGACGCAGAATCCAGATGCGTTTGAGTTCTTCTTCGCTCAGCAAGAGTTCCTCGCGGCGCGTGCCGGATTTGTTGACGTCGATGGCGGGCCAGATGCGCTTCTCGACCAGGCGGCGGTCGAGGCACAGTTCTGTGTTGCCGGTCCCTTTAAACTCTTCAAAGATCACGTCGTCCATGCGGCTGCCGGTGTCGATCAGGGCGGTGGCGATGATCGTCAGGCTGCCGCCGTCTTCGATGTTGCGAGCGGCTCCGAAGAACCGCTTTGGATTTTGCAGTGCGTTGGAATCGACGCCGCCCGACAGAATTTTCCCGGAGTGCGGCATCTCGTTGTTCCAGGCGCGCGCCAATCGTGTGATCGAATCGAGGAAGATGACGACGTCGTGGCCGTACTCGACCATGCGTTTGGCTTTTTCGATGACCATGTCGGCGACTTGCACATGCCGGCTGGTCGCTTCGTCGAAGGTGCTGCTGATGACCTCGCACGTCGGCCCGCGGACTTCGCGTTCCATGTCGGTGACTTCTTCGGGACGCTCGTCGATCAGCAGGACGATGACGTAGGCATCTGGATGATTCACAACGACGGCCTTCGCCAGTTTCTTCAGCAGGATGGTCTTGCCGGCTCGCGGGGGCGAGACGATCAATGCGCGTTGACCCATGCCGATCGGAGCGATCAGGTCCACGATCCGCGTGCTGAGGTCATCAGGATCATGAGCCAGCTTCAGCCGCTTATTCGGGTGCAGCGGCGTGAGGTCGTCGAAGCTGACTCGCTGCAAGACTTCGTTCGGGTCTTTGCCGTTGATGGCCTCCACGCGGAGCAACGCGAAGTAACGCTCGTTCTCTTTGGGCGGCCGGATTTGCCCGGCGACGGTTGCTCCGGTCTTCAAGCCGAAGCGGCGAATCTGGCTCGGCGAAACATAGATGTCGTCAGGGCAGGGGAGGTAGTGGTAATCGGGGCTGCGGAGAAAGCCAAAACCGTCGGGCAGAATCTCCAGCGTTCCCTCGCCGAACATCAGCCCGTTGAGCTTGGTCCGCTCCTTGAGAATCTTGAAGATCAGGTCTTGCTTCTTGAGCCCGGTGTATTCGGAGAGACCTTCTTTCTTGGCCAAGGTCAGCAGGTCTTTGATGGTCAACCGCTGGAGGTCGGCGATGTGGACGTCCCCTTTTTTGATTTCTTCGTAGCGCTGGTCGGACGGGAAGTCATACCCGTTGTCGTCCGCCTCGAATTCGTCATCCACAATACCGACCGGGTTGGCGAGAACTTTTCCTTGAGATTCCATCATGTTGGCCTCGGGACGTGACGTCCGCAGAAATGAAGTGAGTCGGGCGGGAAGATTCAGGAGACAGGTTTTGGATCTTTGGGAGTGCGGTGTGTCAGCACCGCTTTGGATTTTGGAATGGGAGTCACCGGCGAAATCAGTCCTTACAACACTGTGTCAGTCTTCAACGGCAATACCGTATTCGGACAAATGGATTCCGAAGTGCGGCCACAAGATGTAGTCCTCGAAAAGTTTCAATTCATGGTCTGGCACCCGACAGAATGTGGAATTTTCGTTCGGTGCCCACCACTTTTTGGGCCGTCGTACGGTTTGACTTCAATGGCGGCTCGAATGAATCGAAACGGGCGATCCACCCATCCATTCTTAAAAGCCGAGAAGATGTTTGGTGGACCGGAAAACTGGCCGAGGAAGTAAATGCCTTCGTTCTTATGCGTCAGATAGAAGTAATCCCCAATCGGCGCGTCGATGAATTCCTCACCTTGCGATTTTGACGAGATCCCTTTTGCTGACGTCGTTCCGTGGACCTGAACGAGACCTTGTTGGATCGAAAGCAACGCGTGCTCCGCGGTGAAGTCATCTTTTCCTTGTGACAGCTTCCAAAAACGTGGCTTCATGTTGCACACTCGCTTCCACAAAAAATCCAAAGCGGTGCTGACTCACCGCACTCCAAAGTTTTGGATCACCTGCTCCAGTTGCTTGGCCGCGTCGTCCACGGAGTTCGAGTTGTCGATGACCGTATCGGCCGCCGCTCGCTTGCGAGGCAGGGGCCATTGGCTGGCTTCGCGTTTGGCGAGTTCCAAGGCTGACCAGCCTCGCCCCACATGGACGCGGGCGATTCGGTCAGTCTCTGGCGCGTCGATGAAAACCACGAAGTTGCAGACCGTGTTCCACCCGGCTTCCAGCAGGATCGCGGCGTCGAGCACGATCAACTCGACCTGCTGTTTCTGGCGAAGTTCGTGGATCGACTGCTCGGCCAGCTTGCGAATTTCCGGATGAACGATGGCCTCCAGGTCTCGTCGAGCCAGTTGTGCGGACGCATCTGCGCCGAACACAAGATGTCCGAGAGACGATCGGGAAATTTCTCCTTGGGAATTGAAAACGGTTGGTCCGAACCGTTGCAGAATCCGTTCTTTCACGGCCGGGAATTGAAGGACTTGGTGGCCCAACTGATCCGCGTCGATCACCACCACCGGGCGAGATGAGATCGCCTGAAGACGTCGAGCCACGGAACTTTTTCCGGACCCCACGCCGCCAATCAATCCCACCACGGGTATGACTCTTGGCTGCGAGCACAAGTGAGGAAGAACTTAATTGAGGTGTTGTGAAGAATGGGAAGGTTTGGCGATCCGTGAACCGGCGGGTTCGTGAGGTGCTTTCCGTCGCACCCAGATACAGAGGGGCGTTCAGGTATGTGGCGGACATCGTGCCGTCCGACTCAGCCGCTGTCAACGATGGAGTTGGAGTTTCCAAGGCTCACCGCACGTCCCAGACGACCCTGCGTCGATTGGGAAATACGCTACTCGTGACGTGAAGATGAATGGTGCGATCCTACGATATTGTGGAATGACCGATTCGGTCGCATAATGTTGCGTAATTCCTCCCATCACCTAGTCGAGACGAGGTCCGGAACATGTTGAACACGGAAGTTGCCCGAAGTTGGATACAGTCAAACAGAGACGTGTGCGGTGGCGAGACGTGTGTCCGGAACACTCGTCACACGGTCGCGGGCCTGGTTGCATGGAAGAAACTGGGGCTGACTGACGAACGGATTTTGGAACACCATCCCAACCTGAACCTGGCGGATTTGGAAGCGGCCTGGGCGTACTACGAGGACCATGCCGCTGAAATTGAGCGAGCCATTCTCGCAGACGCGGAAGCCTAAGGGATGGCTCGCTTGTTCGCCGATGAGGATTTCGACCATCCGGTTGTCGATCTGCTCCGCGAGTGGGGGCACGACGTGCAAACCGTCCTCGAAGCTGGTCAGGCCAATCAATCCGTCCCCGATTTGAAGATCTTGGCATACGCCACTGCGGAGCAGCGTTGTCTGCTGACGTTCAATCGCCGTCACTTCATTCGCTTGCATCGTCACGGCCCACAACATGCTGGCATCATCGTCTGTTCCCGAGACGACGACTCGACAGCATTAGCCTCGCGCATTCACCAGTTGTTGATCGCAACCGCGAAACTCGACCAGAACCTCTTCCGAGTGAACAGGCCCGCTTGATGAGGTGGACTCACGACAAGTAGTCGAAAGGCATTTCCCTACCGACACGGGGTCAGTGGGGGAGTGGTGTCGCACAGCCCTCACACGATGACCTCAAACCCCTTGCGCTGTTCGCGGGCTTGCCATTGGTTGGCTTCGGCGTCGCCGGTGATCTCTTGCTTTTCGGGATCCCAATTCAGCTTGCGGCCGAGGCGGATCGCGATGTTCGACAGGTGGCAGGTCGTCATCGCTCGGTGGTGCGTGTGGACGTCGCTGATCGGCTGAGTCCGGTCCACGCAGCACTCGAAGAAGTTGCGCATGTGGCGATTGTTTTGGTCGCCGGGCTCTTTGCCTTTGTAGAGCTTGACCAGCGCGTCTTCCGGCAGCGGATTCTTTTCGAGGTCTTCAAACGGCTTGCCCTTCAGTGAGCCGCGGCTGACGAAGATGCGGCCTTCGGTTCCCTCGATCAGGATGCCGTTCTCTTCGTCGCTGCGGATCAGCATCTCGACGCCGTTGGGATACGTGATATTGATCTTGAAAGTGGATGCCGCGTTGTAGCGGTTGGTGATGGTCGGCATGCCCTTCTCGAAGGGAACGGGGTGATTCGCGGTGCCCTCGACACTGATCGGGCCGCTGTTCTCCATGCCGATGGCCCACGTCGCGATGTCCACATGGTGTGCTCCCCAGTCGGTCATCTTGCCGCCAGAGTATTCGTACCACCAACGGAACTCGTAGTGCGTCCGGGATTCGGGATATCGTGAGTTGTTGCCGATTTTTCCTTGCAGGTAGTCGGTCATCGGAGCCTGGCCCAGCCACATATCCCAATTGAGATGCTTGGGGACATCGGCCTTGGGGATTTCCGAACTGGTCGGCGCGCCGCCAATTCGGCATTCGACCTTCTGAATCTTGCCGAGCCGTCCCGACCGAGCCAGCGCGACCGCCACCAGAAACTGATGCTGCAACTTGCCGCCGTTGGCCGACATCTCGCTGCGTTGTTGCGTGCCGACTTGGAAGACTCGCTTCGTCGCGTCAAGCACTTTGATGATCTGCTTGCCTTCATCAATGGTCAGCGTCAGCGGCTTCTCGCAGTACACGTCCTTGCCGTGCTTCATCGCGTCGATCGAGATTTTCGAGTGCCAATGGTCGGGCGTGACGACCGTGACGATCTGCGTCTCCGGGTGCTTGTCGAGCAGGTCGAGATAGTTCTCGTAAACTTTGACCTCCTTCGCATTCCCCTTTTTGTTCTGAATCTCCTCGACGCGTTTCTTTCCCTTCTGAGCGTGCTCGGCATCGACGTCGCAGACTGCCACGCAATCACCGAAGGCCAACGCGTTTGGCCCGACGGCATCCCAGCGATCGCCGGTGCCGATGCAGGCAATGAGCGGCCGGTCATTCGGAGCTTGAAACGCCTTGGCCGCGGCTGGATCGTGCAAGAACCAATACGGCATCGAACTGGCCGCGGCTGCTGCCAGCGAGGTCTGCATGAAGTCACGTCGTGATTGTCGTTTGCGAGCCATGGGAAAATCCTCTTCAAGACAGGGATGCGGTTCAGGTCGCGCGCTTGCCGACGCGGACACTCGGCGTCTGGCGTCATGGAAGGGGAGAGTCTAAGCACGGTTCTTCGCGATGGAAACCAATCAGTCGTCTCGGTTCCCACTGAAGCGGAAGAGGTAGTATAGCAACGTCAGGATCGACTGCAGCGTCGCGGCGACGTAGGTCCAGCCAGCGGCGTTGAGCACGCTGCGGACGGCGATGGCTCCCTCGCCGTCGATGATGTTGAGTTGCCCCAGCAACCGCTTTGCTCGATTGCTGGCGTCGAACTCGACCGGCAGATTGACGATTTGGAAAAAGACAAGGCTCATACGGTGAACCGGGGAGGTCTGTCTGAGGTTGGAAAATGGAGTAGAAGTCCGCCGCGTTTTGCTGGGCATAGGATGTCGAGTTAAAAAGAGGATGCCACGGATGGCTCTGACTTTGTTGCTGTTGATTGATGACCAGAAGTGTTTTCAGACCGTGCGTGAGTTGCGCTGGCCGGAGGGCATCCAGTGCCCGCATTGTGCGTCGAGGCAAGTCACGAAACGTGGTTTTGACGACACTCAAAAGGAACGCCAGCGGTATCGGTGTGGCGGCTGTGATCGTGAATTTGACGATCTCACGGGAACGGTCTTCGCG
>JAYVSP010000129.1:0-3031 GCA_043775215.1 Planctomyces sp.
GCTATCGAGTCTCGCCCCGTTGGGGCAAGGCCGCGAAACAAAACACACGAGTTTTCGGCCTACACCAGATCCCTCCAATATCAACTTTGCATCACCCCACCGCACGACTCCGCTGTAACCGGTCGCGAGTCGATTTCGCCATAACGGGGTCGGGAGTCTTTTTCAGGTCGGCGTTTGTCTCTTCGGCATCAATCCGCATTGGAACGTCCATCGCCCGTTTGTCCGACCTAAAAAAAACTCCCGACCCCTTCTGCATACTCAGCGATGTCGACTCCGGGGCGACAGCACCCGCCTTTCCTCGTACGAGCAGACCGCGCACAACGGCTGATTGCGATTCCGAAAGGGCGGGCGACAGCCAGATTTGCTCGGCAACATGAGTCCCGACGCAGCGACCATCGAGAAACACCAACTTGTGTGACGCCACGCTCGGGACTCGCGGCAAATCGTCCAAGATGCCGACCAAGTTCAGCGGGTCGGCAGCGGAAATCACGATCAATTCCTGGGAATATTCCTCGGAAACGCGCGCCTCCTGCCGAGCGGCATTATCGCGCAGCAGCCGCAATTGCCGGATCGACTCGCTCATCGAGAACTGTTCGCCGGCGACTCCCGCGACGAATCGCCCACCACGAATCTCGCCGCGCGCTTCCAGCCGTCGATACACCTGCAACAAGTCAAACCACGACGGTGTTCCCGACTCGCGAGCCAACAAGTCTTTGAACACTACGCCCCACCGCCGCAACAACTGCCATGCCCACTGCTCGACGACTTCGGGTTTTTCAAGTTTTGCGTTTTGATCTTTTTCACTGCCGTCCGATTGAAGATCTCGCCACAGCGACCAACGCCCGGCCGAGCCCATCGCGCTCCGCTGCCGAATCAACCCCGGCCGGCGCCGGCTGGCACCGCGAGCCGATGCCGACCGACTCGCATCGCTGAGCAACTGCCGCAGCCCGGCAAAGCCATCCGCTGTCACCAATCCGCGAGAGACCAATTCACCCAATCCGTCCTCAACGTGCGCCGGCAACATCTGGCTGTCACGCAGCAAGTCCGACAGAAACATCGCCCCGCGCGTCCGCAACAATGCCCCAAGATCAGCCGCGCTGGAACCGAGTGACTCCCCGTGGTGCAAGCTTCCAGCTTGCAACTCGTGGGGCAGGTTTCCAACCTGCCTTTCTGAAGTTTGCAAGCTGGAAGCTTGCACTACGGAATCAAGCCACATCAAATCGCCACGTAAGAACAACGACACCGGCACAACGCGCGTCACGCTTGCCAGTGGTTTGCTTTTCTCAGGATCAATGCGCGGCGGATACAACCGTCCCCAACCGACTTCGCCACCCAGGCACAATTCGTCGAGCCACTCCGGCCGATACTCGGTCACTCGCGCGGGGAGAATGTCTCGCTCCCAGGCAATCGCCGGAAGATCGAGTCCTTGCAGCATCGACACGACTTCAAACACGCCGTTCGGGCCAGCTCGCCGGTCGCTGGCCAACAGCCCTTGCCGCCGAGCGAGATAGCGCCAAAACGTTGAGGCGTCGACCGGTTCGATCAGCCTGCGAAGTCCTTCAATCGTCAACCGATGAATCCGCGCCAGCAACCGCCGGTGACACCACTCAACCTGGGAGTGCGTCTCTTTGGACTGCGGCGATGCATCACTGCACTCCAAAGATCGGAAGTGCCCTCTTAAAACGAGACCCTCGCCTTCGAGTGCTTCGAGCGTTGCAAAGATCTGCGACTCATCGAACGTCATTTGAACGGCGAGTTCCGCAGCCGTCGTCGGGCCGCAGACTTCTAACCAGCCGCGCAGGATCGCGAGTCGCGCATCCAGCGTTTCCCAATCTGTGCGGACTCCCGGTGGGACTTCGATCAGCGGTTCAATCGGCGACTCTGGAAAGAGGACTTTGACCGCAGGCAATCGCTCGGCGGCGACCCACGCGGAGGTACCGTTCGGCAGCAAGAGCGTCGTCGCGCGGCCGTCCGCGGCAAGCTCGGCGAACATTGTGGTGCGAAGCTCCGCGTCGCAATTTATGCCGCGGAGCGGCGTGCCACATTGGGTCGTGAACTCTGCGATCGGCACGAAGAAGCGACTCAGCAACACGTCGTGCAGTTCATCGGCGTTACGGATCAACGGTTGTGCTTCTCGGATGACTTGCGCGATCGCGGCGGGATCGAGCTTCGCCAGGTTGCGCACATCGTCGGGCGTCAGCGAGCGGCGGTTACTGACGGCGCGGGCTCGACGCTCTTGAGCTTCGCCGCCGTCGAGAAACGCATACGGATTCGCGTTGAGCAGTTCATAACAAAACGGTGATGGCTCGCGCGTGTCGCGAGCGATCAACTCGATGCGCCCCGCTTCAATTTCCTCCAGCACACGATGAAATCCGTCGAGGTCGAGTGCCTCGGTCAGGCAATCGTGCATCGTCTGCTGAATCAGAGGATGGTCGGGCAGCTCATGATCGCCGACGATGTTCTCTTGGCAACCGGTCAGCTTCGGAAAGACCGCGGTCAGCAAATCGTCCGACCGAAACCGCTGTAAGGCAGGAGGGACTCGTTTACCGTTCCGCATCCGCAACACGAGCAGCGCGCGGTTCATATTCCACCGCCACCGCAGTTGAAACAGCGGGATTTGCAGAATCGCCTGTTCCAGCAGATTGCGAGCGTTCTGCCGCGTGAGCATCGGAAACATGCTCTCCAGCGGAAACGAATGCTGCGGCCCCAGCGACAAAATGAAGCCGTCGTCATCTGCGGTCGCTTGCAACTCGAAGTCGAATGACCGGCAGAATCGCTTCCGCATCGCCAGTCCCCACGCCTTGCAGACGCGCGCTCCAAACGGAGCGTGAATCACCATCTGCATTCCGCCGGTCTCATCGAAGAAGCGTTCAAAGACAATGCGCTTCTGATTCGGCACCAGTCCAATCGCCGCCTTCTGAGCCGCAACATAATTCGCAATCTGCTCGCCCGCCCATGCGCCGCAGTTGGTCTCGCGCTGCAACCACTCAACGAGCGACCTGGCAGACGAGTGTTTGTCCGGTCCTTTGTC
>JAYVSP010000130.1:0-3965 GCA_043775215.1 Planctomyces sp.
GTCCGATGGGGTGGTGGTTTTGGCACAGATCGCAAAATGGGTCAACACCAATCGGCAAGAACTGCCCCTGACGGGAGTGTGAGTTTGACATTTTTCACGCCAACCGAGGATTTCGGCTCAAGGTGCGAAGGGTTTCACTTGAGCACAATGACGGCGATCTGGAATGTGACGCGACTTGTCAAAAAAAGGCTGGTGAAGATCGGTTACTTCACCTCGCGAAGATGCTTGTCGAAGAACTCGTACGCCACCTTCCGCACATCTTCGGGGAAGTCGTGAGCACAGTTCGGATAGTTGGCTTGCAGTGCGTCCGGCGCGCCGAGCAGTTCGTAGATTGGCTTCGCGGCGGCGATAGTATCCTTCACGCCGCTGACCTCGAAGTTGCTGTCGCCGATCGGTGAACTGGCGAGGAACGGACGCGGGGCGAAACCGGCGACGATCTCGGGAAAGTCGAACGGGACTTCCTCCGGATTGTTATGGTGCCGCGAGTCGATCAGTGGCATGTAACGGGAACTCGTCCAGCCCTTCAATTTGCCGTCGTAGTATTTGTGGAAGCGAGTGAAGCCGCAGTTCGAGACCAGGCATTTGATGCGTGGCTCGAAGAATGCCGTGAACATCGTGTTGTGTCCGCCCAGCGAATGGCCAATACAGCCGATGCGATCTTGGTCCACATCGGGCAACGACTGCAACAAGTCAACCGCGCGGATGTTGTCGTAGATCGCCTTCATGCTGCCGCTGATGTAGCCATGTTGCGGAGCGAAGTCGAACGGGTACTCGCCGAAGCTGGGATAGTCGGGAGCCAGCGTGACGTATCCGCGCTGAGCAAGATGCAGCGCGTAATGCAGGTTCGGATTGCCGCCGAGTCCCGCCGGCTCCGACTTGCCGATGTTTGTCGTTTGGTGGAGGCACAGAATTGCGGACCGACGAACAACAGGCGAGCCGCCTGTCGCTACGGGTAGAAACAAATACGCCTTCACACGACGCTCGGTCGAGTCGGTGTGGTAGCTGATCTTCTTCCGAGTCAGCTCTCCGACGGCGACCTCTTCCTCAACTTTCATGTCGAGCGGCACAGGCGTCTCCGGCATCGGGAGCGGTCCCATGACGGTCTGCATCCACGCGGCAATGTGCTCGCGCCGCTTGGCCCAATCGGCGGGCGTCTTGATCGGCTGCTTCTGGCCGTTCGCGTCAAGGAAATATGACAGGTCTTGGTGCTCACGGTATATCGGAAAATCATTCGCGATGTCTATGTTGGGCAAGAGAGCCCACAACCACAAAGCACAGCTCCGCAAATTGTGTTGTAATCGAATCGCCATCATGAAACTCCTTCTGTGAGAACGCATCTGTGAGACGTTCTGTGGGTCAAGTCCTCCGGTATTTTCAACGTTATCCGCGACCGAACAACCACCAGCTCAGACAAATGATCGCGGCAACAAATCCCACAACTCCCCAAGAGCAAAGGAACTGAACTAAGTTTCGGACCCATGCAAAACGCACTTCTCGCTCAAAATGTTCGTCACACCATGCTGCGGTCACAACTGGAGCACCGGGGCAGGCCCGGGTGTGGCCCGGTTTGCCGCAGACATCGCAGAAGCCACAAAACCCATGCGGAAGCCCGAGTTTCTCAAATGCGTCGGGATTCGTTTTCCAAGTGGAACAATAGCAAGGCCACTTTGCGAAAGGGTTGTCACTCATTGTGGATTGCCATCCTCGGTGGACCGAAATTGAAGTCACATTGCAGCCTACTGTCTTCTCCCGACCGCCTTCTGCCGGAACTGATCTAGCGTCACGGCGGCGACGATGATCACGCCCAGGATCATGTCTTGCACGGGGTTTTGCAGGCCGAGCATTGTGCAGCCGCTGGTGATGACCGACATGATCAGCGCGCCGGTCAGTGTGCCGATGACGGTGCCTCGGCCGCCGCTGAGGCTGCCGCCGCCGATGACTACGGCGGCGATGACTTTCAATTCCAAGCCTGTGCCCGACGTCGGATTGCCGACCGTCAGCCGAGAGAACTGGTACAGACCGGCCATTCCGACGAAGAAACCGCTCAGCGTGTAGACCGCGATCTTGTTCCAGCGGACGTTAATCCCGCACAGCCGCGCGGTCGCTTCATTCGAGCCCAGTGCGAAGACGTATCGCCCAAAAACCGTCCACCGCAAGACTGCTGCCAGCAAACCGGCCAACAGCAAGGTCAGCCACACGCCGCTCGGAATTCCCAGCCACAAGGCATTGCCGCGGATGCTCAACAAATCGACGAACCAGTCGGACACTTGAGTCGCACGATCGGGCCGCACCGTGGTTTCGCTCGCGATCTGTTTTGCCAAACCCAGAAAAAGCTGCATCGTTCCCAGAGTCACAATGAACGGCACGACGCGCAGATAACTCACCAACACGCCGTTCAATAATCCGCAAGAGCATCCGCAGCCGATTGCCGCGACGAGCGCCAGCAGCGGCGACCACTTTGACCAACGCTCCGAAGTAGTCTTCACGTCGACCAGGCGTTTTTCCAATTGCTCGACAGCGACCGAGACAGAGCCTTGTTCATGCAGCTTAGTCGCAATCTGCGTTTTGTCGGCCGACTTCTCGGCCAACCGTTTCAAGTCCGCTTCAATGCGGCCGAGCTTGTCTTTCGATACTTTCAGTTGAGCCGTCACGCTCGCCACGTTCGTGCCTGTGACCAGCTTGGTCGCGACATCCTCCTTCAAGCACCAAGCCAAGACCGTCGCGCACAGAGCGATCGCAGTTCCAGCCGACAAGTCGATGCCGCCGGCGATGATGATGACCGTCATTCCCAGTGCGGCCACGGCGACGGTCGCCGTCTGCGCGGCAACGGTCGTCAGGTTGCGGCCGGTGAAGAACGTTGCTTTCTCACCATTCATCCAACTGTCGGCAATGGAGAACAATAGCACGACCGTTGCCAACGCAATGAAAGGGCCGAGAAGACCCCACAACCGACCCCAATGGGCTGAGGCCGATGATATCGAAGCAGTTTCAAGGCGAGCTGTTTCGGACATGGCGGGCTAAACTTTGGAGTGCGGTGATGCATCACCGCTTTTATTTTGAAGCCGCTTTTTGTTCATTGAATCGCGTTGCCAAATCTAATGAAAGGAAAGCGGTTCCTCCGCAAAGCAAAGCGGCGATGCATCGCCGCACTCCAAAATGCATCGCCAGCCTCCAAAAAAGTCAGGCGAAGAGTTCCGAAACATTGACCGACGCGATCACTCGTCCTTCCAAACGCAGGTCGACCATCTGCCCGATTGAGTGAATGGTCTCAACATTGAAAGTGGGAAACGGCCCAGGCCCCGAAGGCTGCTCAAAGACTTCCACCTGCTGAGCACGCAGATTCACAATCCAGTTGCAGACGATTCCCGCACGAGCGTAAGTCTTACGCTTGTCCATTCGATCTTGAGTCAAGCTGGTGTCGGCGACTTCAATCACGACCCCAATGTCGGCCGCTCCCGGATGCCGACGTTTGAACGTTTGCCGGTCCCCTTTCGCGATCGTCAAATCGGGTTCCGGCTCACTGGAACCAGTCGTGATGGCCGATTGCACTCGTACCCGCCAGCCCGGCGGAAGCAGTTTCGTGAGCACTTGATTGACCGTGTCCACCGTATTGTCGTGCAAAGGACTGTGAGTCATCTTCGGCACCAAGCGTCCTTCCAACAGTTCGACTCGGTAATCTTCCGGCAATTCCCCCGCCTCGATCATGCGGTGGAATTCCTCCACCGAAATCAACTCGCTGGTGAGTTCGTGCGGCGGAAACAAGGTGCTCAGTGACATGACAAAACTCCTTTGGGGCACGGAGCGTTGATGGCGACATTGGAAAGAATACCGCGTCCGTTCGTTGCCGTCACGAACATTGCTCGCGTCACTCAGAGCCTGTGAATCTTTCGAGCCGCGACCGTCAGGGAGTGTGACGGACAAGGACTTATGACCGCTCCCTGACGGTCGCGGCTCAATTCCTTCAC
>JAYVSP010000131.1:0-3845 GCA_043775215.1 Planctomyces sp.
GAGTTTCGCCCTTTCAGGGCTTCTTATTGTTGTTCTATTCGTCACCCAGGGCTTCGCCCTGGGCTATCGAGTTGCACCCCTTTGGGGCGAAAAACAAGATTGCGCAACTTCAAAACTCACGCTTCGGGTTACATGAAAGTACGGCCTTCCCAAATTGAAACATTGGCCTGCCCTGGGATGTGCATCCCGGACGATGATTCTTCGTGTGGCGACGATAGTTGAATACGAAATGATTTTTTAGCCACGGATGAAACACAGATTAGGACAGAAGACAAAAGGCGAGAGATAGAAAAGCAGAAGACAAGGAACAGTCGGTCGGAATGGGAAGCCAGAGCATGAATTTCATGACTGGAAATACTGGAAATGACCATCTCATCGCCTTTGAGATTGCTGACACCTTTTTGTTTTGTCCCAACCCGTGTTTCATCTGTGTTTCATCCGTGGCTCAACCTGCCCCCGCGCGCGTTCGCGAATCCCAAAGCACCTTCTTTTGCCGAGCGCAGATATTGCCGGCAAGTTCGCCGAAACAGCCGGCTCTCGGCGAGAGCGGACGACCCTGTCGCTTGACCGGCGCGGTGAACTTGCTCGAATGTTCGCGGTCTCAACTGCGGTCTCTCTCTTCCGCGAAGGCTTTTTCACCAGGAGGCTACTCATGTTTCGATCTCGATGCCGTTCCGTGGTCGCAGGAATTTTGATGCTCTGTGCGGCGTGGAGTGCGACGCCGGTTCTTGCTCAATCTTTCAACAAACTCGCGTTGTCTCACGTCGCTCCCGACGAGTGCATATTCTTCTTCACCTGGAACGGCTGGGCCACGCCGAATCCCAAAAGTACAAACCGCACCGAACGCTTGTTGGCCGAAGAGTCGTTGCAGGATTTCTCCAAGCAGCTTGGCGCGGAGATCGACAAGCTCATCGACAACGCTACCGCGATGCAAGGAAATGAAGAGGCGACCGTGGCTTCACAGTCTCTGCGTCTGTTGGCCAAGACCGCACTCAAACATCCGGGAGCAATCTATCTTTCCAGCTTCAAGCCGGCAGACGATCCGCAAGTTGAAGCCGCGCTCATCGTCAACGCCGAACAGGACGGACCGCAGGCCATTGAGTCAATCAAGAAGCTGATCAATCTCGCTCCGAAAGAGGGAATGCTGGCGGCCTCTGAAGAAAAAATCGGCGGTATGACATTTCACCGTCAGAAAGAGTATCGCTTGAACGAACCGCACATGCGGGTCGGATTTCTCGATTCGCACTTGATCGTGACCTTCGGCGATGAGACTCCCAAGGTGGTGGCCGCGAAGTTGTCGAAGCCCGGCAAGGCTCCTGCATGGCTGACACAGATTTCGCAAGAGCTAGCGGTCGATCGGCCAGCCATGCTGACGTATTTCAATGCTCAGGCGCTGTTGAAAACTTTGGAGCCGGTCATCACCGATCCGATGGCTCCGAAGATTTTAGAAGCGCTGGGAATCGATAAGCTCAAGCAGTTATCGAGCGTCCTGGGATTGGACAAAACCGGCTTGCAGATCAACTCGCAGCTCACGACGGACGGCACGCCGACCGGATTGTTCAATCTGTTGCCCGACAAGCCGCTGACGATCGACACGTTCAAGAAGATTCCGGCCACCTCCGTCAACGCGACAGTCGTACGGCTGGACCTGGACCACTTGTTCGAGCAAGTTTTGAAAGGGGTCGAGCAAGTTGATCCGAATGTCCGCCAACAGATCGAAGGAAGTTTGGCACAGATCGAACCGCAGCTCGGCTTTTCCGTGAAGAACGACGTGCTGAAAGCTCTGGGTGATACCTGGTCCATTTACGTGTCCGGCAGCGAACCGGGCGTGATGATGATCCCCGGATTTGTCATCACCGCCAGCGTGCGGAATCAAGAAAATCTGACGAAGGCTCTGGAGGTCGTCGTCAAGGCCGCGCGCGGTGCCGCGGCTCAGGCGGGGCCACAGGCTCCGTTCACGATCCAAGAATTCTCGGCACGCGGTGAGAAGGGCTATCGGATTCAGTTCCAAAGCCTGCCGCTGCCCGTTGCGCCGGCCTGGGTGGTTACCAAGGACCAAATCGTGATCGGCATCACTCCGCAGGTGGTGACCAGCCATCTGTCCGCCGCGAACAAAACGACGCTGGCCGACAACGACTCAATCAAAGCCGCGTTCAAATGGCAGCCGAAGCCGCTATTCGTCAGCTACTCCGATCCGAAGCCCGGGCTGCAAGGAATCTATACGCTGGTGAACACATTCGGTCCCTTGCTGACGGGCCAGTTGGCTCAGCAGGGAATCAACTTCAATCTGCCACCACTACCGCCGCTCTCCGACTTGGAACAACACCTGGCTCCGTCCGTGACGACAATCGGCCGCTCGGCGAATGGCTGGAAGAGCGAAAGCCACGGAGTCTTCATCGGTGGCGTGGAGGCTGGCCCGGCCGTGGGCGGCGTTGCGGTCGCGCTGCTCTTGCCCGCCGTGCAGCAAGCGCGCGAGGCGGCTCGACGGTCGCAGTCTAAGAACAACCTCAAGCAGATTGGCCTGGCGATGCACAACTTCCACGACACCTATCGAGCCTTTCCGGCCGCCGCCAGCACAGACAAGAAGGGCAAACAATTGCTGAGTTGGCGAGTTCACATTCTGCCGTATGTTGAAGCGAATGATTTGTACCAGCAGTTTCATCTCGAGGAACCGTGGGACAGCGAGCACAACAAAACGCTGATCGAGAAAATGCCGCAGGTGTACCAGTCAACGAACGATCCGGAATTGAATCGGAAATTCAAGACGCGCTACATCGCTCCGCGCGGCGCGGGGACAGTCTTCGAGAAGGATGGCAAAGAGGGCGAACAGACGCCCCTTGGGCTTGGTTTTCGCGACATCACCGATGGCACGAGCAACACGATCATGGTCGTCGAGGCTCATCCAGATGCCGCCGTCGATTGGACCAAGCCGGATGATTTGGTGATCGACGTCAAAGATCCATTGAAGGGGTTGAAGTCTGCTCGTGTCGGTGGATTCCACGCGTTGCTCTGCGACGGAAGCGTCCGTTTTATCAGCGATTCTATCGACCTCGAAACGCTGAAACGCCTTTTCATCCGCAATGACGGTCAACCCATTGGAGAGTTTTGACCGCCGATTCCAAATCGGACCGCACATTAGGTTCCAATCACAGGCGAGTGACCAATTTGTCGCAGCCCAACCCCATCGTGAAGCCGCCTTGCCCCTGCGTCATCGAACCGAGTTCGTTCGGCTAGAGTCGAACGTCTCGGCCAGCGGGAAGTCAGCATTGATGATGACTATGCGAGGACAAGCGGCATTTCATCGACCAAAATCGATTGGATACACTCCCCTCTGTCGTAACAGCAGCTTGTTTGAATATGTGATTCGAATCGGGAGAACTTTGCGATGCCATGTGTTTTGAACGATGTCCGTTTGCGGGCATTAGAGTTACTGCCGGACGAGCGCGAACTGTTGATTCACGACTTGCTCGTCAGCCTGGACGATGACGGTGCTTGCCAAAACGAAGTCGACGCAGCTCGGTCGACGGAGATTGTTCGGCGTTCTGCGGAAGTTCATCGGGGAACGGCCAAGTTGGTCGAGATGGATGTTGCGCTCGATCGCGTGCTGGTGGCGGCCGTCGAGGGCGAGCGATGAAAGTCGACTGCATGACGAAGCGGTCGTCGAGTCGGAGGAAGCGGCGAGATGGTACTCGCAACAAAAGTGCGGTTTGGGAAAGGAATTCACTCAGGAACTAAAAAGTAGTCTGCGACTGGGGTGATGCAAAGTTGAAGTTGACGAAGCTTTGTCATCGGGCGGGATTTGTTTCTTGTCTTCCGGCCCGAAGGGTCGCAACTCGATAGCCCAG
>JAYVSP010000132.1:0-5243 GCA_043775215.1 Planctomyces sp.
GGTTCATCCGCCTAAAGCGTGCGCGGGGTTGAAAAAGTGCGGACATGCTGATTCCCTATGAAGTTGTAAAAAGGTCTTCAATCGGGAGAATTCAGCATGTCCACGAGTTTGTTGTATCACGAGTTTGGCATTCGGGGCTATCGTTACCAAAGCACAAAGCGTGTGGCGGGGGAGGTCGTGATGCGGATTTCCCAGCCGTTGGAGCGTTGCCGCTGCTCGGCGTGTGGTTCGGCGCAGGTGGCACCGCGCGGCCATGAAGAGCGAACGTTTCGGAGCTTGCCGATCGGTGGCAAGCGGACCAGTGTGGTGTTGCCGATTCCGCGAGTGGAGTGCCTGGAGTGCGGGTTGGTGCGGCAGGTGGCGGTGGATTTTGCGGAGCCTCGGCGGCGGCACACGAAGGCGTTTGCGCGGTACGCCTTGGAGCTGTCGCGGCTGATGACAATCCAAAGCGTGGCCCAGCACTTGGGGGTCAGTTGGGATGTGATCAAGGAGCTTCAACAGCAGGACTTGGAACAGCGATTCGGCAAGCCCAAGCTGAAGCATTTGCGGCGGATCGCGATCGACGAGATCGCGATCGGCAAAGGCCATCAGTATCTGACCGTGGTCTTGGACTTGGACAGCGGCTGCGTGGTCTTCGTGGGCGATGGCAAAGGGGGCGAGGCGTTGCAGCCCTTCTGGAAGCGATTGCGCAGTTCGGGAGCCAAGATCGAAGCGGTGGCCACGGACATGTCTCCCGCGTACATCGCCGCCGTTCAACAGAGTCTGCCACACGCCACTCTCGTGTTTGACCGCTTTCATGTGATCAAGCTCTTCAACGACAAGCTGTCCAACCTCCGCCGCGATCAATACCACTCCGCGACAGAAGCCCACAAGAAACTCCTCAAAGGCTCACGCTGGCTGTTGCTCAAACGCCCCGAAAACCTCGACGAAACGAAGAATGAATCCCAACGGCTCCAGGAAGCTCTGGACGTCAATCAACCACTGGCCATCGCCTATTACCTCAAAGAACTCTTGAACGAGGTCTGGGAACAAGAGGACGAGAACGAAGCACGGCTGTTTCTCCTGGATTGGATCGCTCTAGCCGAAGCCAGTGGTGTCAAAATGCTGATCAAGTTTGCCAAAACTCTCCGCGACCACGCTTGGGGAATCCTGGCCTACTATGACTTCCCCATCTCCACCGGTCCCCTCGAAGGAACCAACAACAAAATCAAAACCATGAAGAGACAAGCCTATGGCTTTCGTGACAGAAACTTCTTCAAACTCAAAATCTACTCCATCCACGAAACTGAGTACGCTTTAGTCGGATGAACCAAAAAAAAACTACATGCGGCCCCGGTCTGCTGCAGCGCTTGGTTCCGCCTGTTTATTGCGTGGCAGCAACTTTCGCAATTGCCTGCGCGAGCGCCGTCGCCGCCGACGGGTTATTACGCAACCACAACTCCGGTTCGATCAGCTCCAGTTCCATCACAGCCAACCGCCCCTGATTGTCTCGAACCATATCGACGCGACCGTAACTCGGTGCGGGCTGGCACATCTCCACCGCGCGTTCCGCCAGATCAATTTGTTCCTCGGTTGGCTCGCGATCGTACACCGTACCCCCGTGATCCTCCTGCACGCGGAAGTCCCCCGCCTTCGGCACTTTTCGAACGGCGTGAGTAAACCGCCCATCGATAACCATCAGTGTATCCTCACCGCTCTGCAAAACATCCCGAATGAATGGCTGGAGGATGAACGACTCGCCGGCAACGAGCGGTCCAACAACCGATTGCAACGCCTCGGCATTGGCGCGGTTGACGCGATAGGTGTGACGGGCAGCACCGGATACGCATGGCTTGACGACGGCCTCTTCCCAACCGGTCACGTCTAGCAAGTCGGACAGGCTCGCATCGCTTCCGCGTTCGATAAACCGCGAGGGTACGACTGGAATGCCCCGCGCCTCGAGGTCGATGAGATAATGTTTGTCGAGATTCCACCAGATGATCGATGAGTCGTTACAGAGTCGAGTCCGCGTTTGGATTCGATTCATCCAAGCAGTAAATTCAACAAACCGGTCAAAGTAGTCCCAAGTTGTTCTGAAGACGGCGCATCGAAACTTCGACCAATCGATGTTCGGGCTCGCCCAATCGACGCGGATTGATGTCAGCCCGAGTCGTTCTAGGGCTGCTTGAACCAATTCGTCGTCGCGAAGGATGTTGCCTAAATACCAATCATCATCGGCCGCGAAAGAACCGGTGTACCTCCCATCGGTCAGAAGCGCAACATCGGGATACTGCCGTGTCATAAAGTCGCCGATCATCCGCCGCCGATCAGTTAGGTGAGCCGTACGCGGCCTAGTACGGCAGTGTCACTCAGCAGCGTTACTTACAATTGGGCAGCAGAGTGTCTGTCTTTCCGCAAAGAATCAAGCGCGGCGATGGCTGTTGATCTTTCCGAACTAGGCCGCGTGCGGGATAGCACCCATCGAGCCGCGCGCGGCCGAACACGGTCGGACGGGTGGCACGCTCTGACCATCGGAAAGGGCGTGGCCATCAGGTTCACTGGATTCCACGCCATTGCAGGGTGTGCTCTCTATTTAACGTCTCGCGATGCAAACAGGATTCAGTCCAACCAGCTTTCAACACGCAGCCCTGCAACTTTGTGGAAGTCGCGAAGATTCGCTGAAAGCAACAGCGCGTCATTGGATTTGGCGATCGCAGCGATTCGCAGGTCTTGAGTGCCGATGTTGATTCGGCGAATTCGGTCGAACTCGTCAGCCGCTCGATCGTCGAAACGGACGACTTGCCAGCGGCGAAAGAATTCGACAATGCTCGACAATGCTCGCCAAGCGATCATAGAGCGGAATCAATGCGCGAGATTTCCGGCAGCGATGAATTTCGGCCAGCCAGCCGCGAAGTTGTTCTTCCAGCGTGACGACCGTCGTCGCGACATGAGGGTCGCCGCAGGTCAACAGGCGGCTGGTCAAGTCGGCGCAGCGAGGATGTTCGTCGTACCGCAACGCGCTGAAGTGGTCGGTGTCGAGCAAGATCATGATTTCACTCGGCGTCGAGTCGAGCGTTGACGAGCCTGGCGACGGTCAGCCTCACGAAACTGCCGAGCGGATTCGTCGATCCGCTTCATGATCTCATCGCCGGAGAACATCCCAATGGTGCTTCGCCAGACCTGCGGCGATTCGGCGTCGTGAACCCGCTTCGCCAATTCGGCGACTTGCTGCTCCAAAACTTTCAGACGAGTTTCCACCGTTGGATTAGACATGACCTTTCTCCGGGACGATCGTGCAGACCGCGATTGTTGCAGATCACCGACACTTCAGCCAACGATTGTGCCACTCGACTTTTGCCGACGAACCATTTCGTTGATCCAGATTGGTGCGAAGGGTGACGTACACCCTTTGGAACAGGGATAGTCGCGATAGATGCCCAAGGTTTCTCCGATGACGAGGGCGCGCTGGCGAAGTTTCGGGAAGTGGATTCCGATTCCGGCGAGGCAGAAATTCATCGTCCATTGCACTTCGGAAGCGGCCTGCCCCATTTCGGATTCGATGCGGTCCAGCAGTGCCGGCAGGTCAAGCCCTTTCGGACTTTTGGAGATTCGCTCGGACGTCAAACTCCATCCGGCGCGGGCCGCCCAAGGATCGTCAGCGGCCAGCCACTGTTGACGAAGAGTCTCCTTGTCGGCGTGCTGTTTGACGACATAGGAACTCAGCCAGTCCGCCACATGCGCAAAGTTGACGGATCGAACCATCCGATCCATCTCGTCGGCCGACAGGTCTTTGGGCTTGATCAGGAGGATGGCCAAGAACTGAGCGTCGGCGTTCCCGGTCTTCCACAGAGCGATGACCAACTCGTGGTTGGTCTTGATCTGGGCGGCCAGCTTCCGGATGTCACCGTGTTTGACGCCGAACTGTTTTTCGTTTGCGCCATTCTTGGTGTTGTGCTTCCGCACCTTCTCGTCGCCGAGTGCTTTGAGCCGCGAGAGAGTTTGCTTGACAGTCATGGTCTTACGAGTTGTTGGCATCCCTGCTCCCACAGTTTTCGATTCTCGACCAGCCCGCATTCCGCAAACGCTTGTCGATTCAACCGACTTGTCCGGTTTCCTGAAGATAGAGATTGATCCGACGTGCTAGGTCTGTGAGCCGATCAAGCTGGTCGTCTCTTGACGCTTCGATGCCGTTGAGTTTCTTGAACAACTCACGGCGATCCTCTTCGCGGTAGATGGCATCTGCAACAAGCTGGTAGTCGTCACCAGTGAATAGCGGCCTCGCTTCCGACACGATCACCCCTCAAGATGAAGCCCGCGACGTGGGCTGGCGTGGGACGAGTGACTTATGACTTCAGGACAGGCGCGGAGGGCTGTGAATCCGCCACTTTGTCCGCGTCGGATTGAACGACTTGTGGGGCGGTATTTGGTGACGCAAATCGCGGCGACGTGATGAGACGATCGGCGTATTGCTCCTGAATCTTCTGGAAGTACGCCACCAACTTGGCTGGGTCATGATCGCACATCGCAGAGATGCGGTGCCGAATTTCACGAATCTCGTCGATGACGGGATCAGGCATTGGGTTCATGATCGACTCCGAGAAGTTCCAAGGGTGTCACGAGTGCCGGAATGAATAACCCCAGACCGGTGTTGACGCGACGAATGTGTCCGAATTTGTTGGCGTTCGCGATGTGTCGGCAATTCCAGGTCACCAGAAAATCGCATTTGTGAAACGACGCAATGGCCAAATGAAGAGCGTCACCCGAAGGATCGGCTGGCATGACCTTCTGCCGAATGTAAACCTCCACGATCTCTGCGATCTCATCCTCAATGGTGAGCAACGGCAAATCTTGAATCAATGCCAGCCGCTCGGCGCTTCGTTCAGGAATGCCCAGCGACAACTCGCCGATCACGGCGGGACTGATGACAAGTTCGTATTTCGCGGGAGCCTCTGCCCACCACAATCGAGTCCAATCCCGCCGAGCAACGACATCCGGCGCGGTTCGCTGTTCGTGGTAGAAACTCGGAATCGAAGTTTCGACATAAGCACGCGGTTTGAGCATGACGCCAGCATATCACGCGCTGGGATGAGCCGAAAGTTGGCTTCGATTGGCGACGACGGTCACTGGGGCATTCGTCCGTCGATCCTCAGCGGCTCGTCACGCGGAGTTGGCGATAGGACGAAGAGAGGAGTGGCTCCAGATTCTGGAGCCGGGAGGGAGTAAAAGATGGGGATGCCTCGAAGTTGAGGCGGAGAGTTTTGAGA
>JAYVSP010000133.1:0-8543 GCA_043775215.1 Planctomyces sp.
GAAATACAAGCCCGAAGCGCAAGCGAGTGAATTGGTGGACGCAACGAATGCACTCGCTTGCGCGTCGGGCTTGTATTTGTGGCGGTTTCGCCGCCACAAAATCCTTAACGGCGTTGCCCGTTGGGGCGGAACTGCAAAAGCGCAACTTCAAAACTTGCGCGTCGGGTTAGTTTGGGGCACCGTGTCATCCCCATGTGAGAGTTCGATCCGAAGTCTCACGACTCCGGCTACGACAGTTATTGGTGCGCCAGTCCTTAATGCTGAAGGTTTAATAACCGTCGTAGTTAACTACTGTGAGGTGTGTCGTGTTGGATTCGGTTCAGCAGCGTGAATTCGCGGTGGAGGTTGTGCAGCGTCTGAAGCAGGCGGGCTTCACGGCGCTGTGGGCGGGGGGCTGCGTGCGGGATTATCTGCTCGGCAAAGTGCCGAAAGATTACGATGTCGCGACCAGTGCGACGCCCGAGCAAGTTCGCAAAGTCTTCAAGGCTCGGAAAACGCTCGATGTCGGGGCGAGCTTCGGCGTGATCGTCGTCGTCGGCTCGAAACGCGCGGGCAGCGTCGAGGTCGCGACGTTCCGCAGCGATGGCAATTACAGCGACGGCCGGCGGCCCGACTCCGTCACGTTCAGCTCGCCGGAGGAAGACGCTCAGCGGCGCGACTTCACCATCAACGGCATGTTCTACGACCCGCTCGAACAGAAGGTGCTCGACTTCGTCGGCGGTGAACGTGATCTGAGCCAAGGCTACATCCGCGCGATCGGCGACCCGCACGACCGTATGCGCGAAGACAAGCTCCGCATGTTGCGAGCCGTCCGCTTCACCGCTCACTTGGAATTCGGCCTCGCTCGTGGCACGAAATCCGCCATCACCGAGATGTCTCCGCAGATTCACGTTGTCAGCGTCGAGCGCATCGCCGCCGAACTCCGCCGCATGTTGACTGACCAACATCGGCACATCGCCATCGAGCTGGCCGACGAGGTCGGGCTGCTGGAACAAGTCCTGCCCGAAGTGATCGAGCGCGACCTGAACGAAGATCCCGCCGTCACGAAACCGTGGCTCGGCGGCCGGCAGCGGAAGGCGGACGCGAAAGGGCAGGGGATCGGAGACAACGTGCGGAACATGCTGCGACTGCTGCAAGAGCCATCCTTCGAGCTCGCCTTCGCCACATTGACCCGCGCCGCACCGGACGTCGGAGCCATCTGCCGCCGCCTGCGTTTCTCGAACGAAGAACTCGACAAAATCCTCTGGCTCAATCGGCATCAAGACGCCCTGCGCGAAGCCGATAAACTCACCCTCGCGCAGCTCAAACGCCTGCTCGCGCATCCGCACCGCGACGACCTGTTGGCCCTGACGCGAGCCGCGTTGCTCGCCGAGAACGTCGAGTTGCATCCCGTGCTGTTCTGCGAACGCTTCCTGGAAACAACCCCGCCCGAAATCCTCAACCCCCCGCCGCTCATCACCGGAGACGACCTGATTGCCCTCGGCCTGCAACCCGGCCCGCGCTTCAAGCAGTTGCTCGACGAAATCCGCGACGCACAGCTTAACTGCGAATTGGCGGATCATGACGAGGCACAGGCTTGGATCACGGCCAATATTTTGAAGGCTGATTGACACTTCGTCGCGTCTTGACCAACAATCGCGCGTGACGCCGAGACGTGGGCTTGGTCTTGATGACCATTACGACAACGCGTGGCTTGAACGTCGTTTGTGAGAAGGCTTGTTCTCACTTGGCTCGGTGGGCGACGGGAGGGGATGAAAGTCTTGAGATGTGATGGCGAGGCGTTGACCTCGATTCGTGACGGCCAAGCGAATTTCCATGCCCAACGCTCCGAGATACCGGTCCAAGTCACCCAGTCGGATGCCGGCATCGGGCGAGGTTTCCAATTTCGACACGCGGCTTTGCGAACAACCCATCTTCTCGGCCAAGTCTTTCTGTGAAAGTCCATTGCGTGCGCGGAGCGCGAAGAGACTTTTGCCAATGGCTCGGCCAGCGACATGTTCATCAAACTCGGCCGCGAATTTCGGCGATGACTTTTGACGGACCAGATCGGAGACGTTGCGGAATTGTTTCTTGGTAGCCATTCCTTCAGCCCTTTTGCGAATACAAGCGATCGACGAACCGCTTGCAGAACTGGATGTCATCCGGTTGAGTTTGCTTGTCGCCCACGGTGATGAGATGCACGACCGATGTGGTTTCGTCGGGAAAAAGGTAGAGCCGTGTCGCCTTGAGTGCCGTTCCGCCTCCCTTTTGGTCGATCGCCATCACTCCTTTAGGTTCCGGGTGAAGAAAGCCCGTCCGAATTTGTTGCGGCTTGGCGCCCGCCACCAACGCTTTGAAGTACGTGTCGAGGTTATCCAACACCGCGAGCAACTCGCGCGGATGCTTTTTCTCGAACCGTTCGCGGCGTCGGAGAAACTCGTCCGTTGGCTCCAACACCCACATCGAAGAATTCCATTTTGGAATCGTGGCTCCCCACAATGCAAGCAATTTGCGGGTAATCTATGCCGAATTGGAATCGTCGGCAACCGCGTGTCGAAGGTTCCTGCAGGAACTTCCTGTCACGCAGCCGAATTTCGCAATGATCACGCACGGTCATTTCGTAGAAGGTGCCATCCCGAGACTGTCGAAAACTGTGAGCGAAAGCAGAGTGAACCGATTCCGATGTCAGTATCTGTCCTGGTCACAAAACCGCCGGGAATCTGAAATCGGCTTTCGGCCAAACCGATGTATTCGCAGCCGCGATTTCTTGAATGATAGCAACAGGAACGCTCAAATTCTCCTGCGGCTTTACGAACCGGCGTTGTGGAAGCGTCGGAATTTACGCGGGCTTGTTGAAGGGAGTCAAAGTCATGGGACAGATCGCCACACAATTGATTGAGGAAATCTCGCGTGAGGCCGAGGAGGCTCAGGCGATGCGACGGACGGCGGAGGAGTTCACGAAAGGGTTGCCCTTTGATCTGCCGACGGTGAAGGAACTCGCGGCGGAGTTGAGTGATCCGCAGCATGTACTGTATGTCTCGGCGCAGCAGTTTTCTTCGGCGTTCGCCGAGCAGATGTCGGTCGCGCCGGAATTCGCCGAATATGACGAGATCGTGCAAAAGGCCGAAGACGAATACTTGCCGGATGGTCCGCCGAAGAGTCCGTTGACTCGGTCGTTCTTCACCACCTGGGCCTTCTTCGATGTGCGATTCGGCGCGGATCGGGAGTCGATTGGTACTTGCCTGCTCGAACTGCTCCAGTCGATGAACGCGCCCCAAGACATGCTCGCGACCTTCCGAAATCTGTGCGAGTCGCGCATGGGCATTTACGAGCACGTGGGGAGTGAAGGAAGTCACGTGCGACTGCGCGAGCTGATCACAGGGGATGAGTTCGTCTGTTACTCGACCTCGGGTTATCAAGGCCACGAAGGAGAATTGTGGTACTTCCGCCGGTGCCCGCCGATCACTGAAACGCTTGATTATCACATCGTGATGACGACCCCCTACGTGCTCATCGGTTCTTCGCGCGAGGATTGGACCGCGTTTCTCAACCGGTCGCTGCTGGACGTTGCGGACAAGCATCGTGGCCTGCACGAACTGCTCAAGTATGGCAGCGACCGAGTGAACTGGAATGAGTTCGTCTTTCAGGCGTTTCACCGCGCTCAGTATGACGCGATCTTCCTCACGGGAATCCCCGACGTTCCCGGTAGCCTGCCGCACTCGCCGGTGAACGAAGCGCACGAGGATGCGGCCGTAGGCGAGTCATTCCATGACTCGCATTCCATAGCGCGCACTCCAGCAACTGCGAATGAGCCAACATATCGAATGAAGCTGACGGCCGCGCAACGACAGATCACGGCGGAATTATCACCGAAACTTGCACCGAAACTGAAGCTCACTGAACCGCACGCGCGCGTCGTGGAATTGACGGACGCAGAGCGGCTCCAGTTGCGTGTCAAAGTGAAGCTTGAAGAGGCAACGTCAGTTGGTCCGCGCAAACGAACGCTCCGCAAACTGGAGCAGACTTTGCTCAGCCTGACCGCGGCGTCACCGACCACTCAGCCGATGACTGGGCAACCGCGAAAAAAGACTGGGCGAACGCGCGGACAGTGGGTCTTCGAGGGAACTCCCGATCGTCCCGGGTCGCTCACGAAAGACGCTGCCAACGTGAGCGGTCGAAAGTCCTCGCCTGTTGGGAAATCCACCACCGTCTATCAGTTTCGCATCGAGTTGGAAGGGGCTCGACCTCTCATCTGGCGTCGCATCCAGGTGGCGGACTGCTCGCTGGAGGCACTCCATCTCGCCGTGCAAGGGGCGATGGGGTGGTGCAACAGTCATCTGTACGAATTTGAGGTCGACGGCGTGCGTTATTCGTCGATGCCGCAAGATGATTTCTTCGGTCCCACAGATGATGACCTCGACAGCGAAGACGCCACGGCGGTGCGAATCAGCGAACTCGCCGCGTCGAACGGAAAATTGCGGCTACGATATACCTACGACTTTGGCGACTCGTGGGAGCACATCGTGACGTTGGAAAAGACTGTCCCCGCCACCGCAGGCATGCGGTACCCCATGTGCGTGGACGGAGCTCGCGCCTGCCCGCCTGAAGACTGCGGCGGAATCTACGGCTATTTCGATCTCGTCGAGGCGCTCACCGACCCGGCGCACCCGGAGCACGAGGACATGCTGGAATGGAACGGTTCGCACAACCCCGAAGCATTCGACAGCGCCGCCGCCACGAAAGCCATGCGACGATTTGCTCGCTAAGTGGACCCGCAGAGATCTCTGGGTAGCCACGCTCGCCAGAGTGTGGGCGAATCGCGGGAAAACCCACGTTCTGGCGAAGGTGGCTACCTAACCTTCTCTGCTGGTCCACTTAGCTAGTGCCCGTTCGGAAATCGTTCTGTGACTTGTGACATCGCGTCTTCTCCGACCGACTCGAAAACGCTGTCGATCATCCGGCACTCTCCGAGGAGCGACGTTTGGCCGAAGAGCTTTTGAAACAACAATTCCCCACGCGGTGAAATTCAGTCCTTCATGCAGCACTTCTTGTATTTCTTGCCGCTGCCGCAGGGACAGGGATCGTTGCGGCCGATTTTCGGATGAGCCTGAATGATGGGGGCGGAACTTGGCCACTGTATCGACCTGTCCATCAAGTCGTCGTTCATAAAATCATCGCCGTCGTCCAGCAATTCGCCATCGTCGTTCATGAAACTACGCGATGGGGACACACGAGAGTTGCGGCTCCAACGTTCTCCGATTCCAGTGTCTTCATCTTCATCTTCATCTTGATCATCAGCTTCATCATAATCGAGTTCAATCATCTCGTCGGCAAATTCGTAGTCGGCCGATTCAACCCACGGTTCGATTGCGGCTGTATTCCATCCGGTCGCGAGGGCCATCGCGACGACTCGCCAGCGGATTGAATCGCAAACATCCAAGCTCACCGCGCTGGCCAATCGCCGCCCGGGTTCCAACCCCGCAGGCACAAAACCATTCAGAAGCGCTTTTAGGCTCAGTTCCGCGACCTGCTTTTTGGACTTCTTCTCGTGCCAGTTCAGCAGCGTCTGGGCACTGAGCGGCGTGTGAATGTCTTCGATCACCAGAACGGCGTTTGCGAGAAACCGATCGCTGGCGCCGGGTGCCTTGCGGAGCAGGGCTCGCACCACGTCGTCACCACCGATCCGAATCAATGCGTTGATGGCGTCGATGCAGAAATCATCGTCCTCGTGCAGGTACTCCACGAGCTGCGGAATCGCCGGTTGAAACTCGAGTTGGCCCGCCAGCGTGATGGCCAATTCTTCCTGCCCCTCGTCATAGCCGTCGTCCTCGATTGTTCGCTCGAGCGTTTCCGTGAGCCACGTGGTCACTCGCGGATCGTTGGCCAAACGGTCCAGGTCTTTGAGCATGATGAAATCTTCCCCAGCGCATTCACGGATTTCGTCGGGATCATCAAGAATTTCCCGCACTGACGACCACAGTGTGTCGAGATCGGCTGTGCGGTGCCGCAACCGAAATCTGAGCACGTCGCAAGCCGCCAAATCAAATTTCTGAAACACCGCCTCGACCGCAGATTGATTCTCGGCGAGGAATTCAAGATCTCCCTCCACCAGTGCTCTGGTGAGGTCGTTCGCTTCCAGTTCCCCATCTTCTTCTTCCGCGATCGCTTGCAATCGGGCCAAGAGCCAAGCCAGCGATTCCCTCGAATGCACACACTCCGCGAACAATTCGTTTGTCGGGGAACCGAATGCCTCTTCGCCGTATTGTTCGACCGCCTGAATCATCAGCCGCGGAATTTCTGGGTCGTGGCAATGTTCGGCGACAAAATACATCGCGGCCAAGTACCGCACGCACTGTTCGGGATGCAGAATCGCCCGCCGAATCAGGTCCGGCGAAACTCGCTCGACGGTGACTTGTGCCGGAACGTCAGGATCATCATCGAGGTACTCCGCCAGCCGAACGTCCGGCCCAGGCAGTTGCAGTCGCCGAGTCACCTCACGAATGAAAATCTCGCGATCTTGCGGAGGCAGGACGCAGCGTTCCAGCAGGCTCGATAAGGTCGCTCCCAGGAAGGCGACGCTGTCACGATGCCGGTTCAAATTCTGAAGAACTGTGTCGATCCGCCAGTTCTGAACATCCGATCTCAGTGTGATTTCTGCTTCTTGTTCGAGTCCCAATAGCGGCAAACAACATTCCTGCCACCAGAGTTTGTGCCACAAATCCTTCGGCAAGACGTCCCGTGGACGACGGATTCCCGCCGGCAGCGAGAGTCCGCGGCTGTTGTTCTCCAGCGCCACGGCGATCCGAGACCAGCCTTGATCGACGAATTCGTCATACATTTCTGACGTCACCAGCGGCTCGATCAGCAGTCGCGGCGCGATCCGGCGCAGGATTTCGTACCACGGCTGAGCGGGCCGCTCGATATCGTCGATGTAGAGCACCTGATCGTCCTCCCCATCGGTGAAGTCGATCAATTCGTCGTACAGCGTTTGATAAATGGGAGCCAGCCACAAATCTTGCTCAACTCGCATGACGGCTTCCCATTGGCGAAACGTATTTCCCTCCAGGTCATCCACAAATCGACCGACCGCGTTGGAGACACCTTCGTCGGTGTCCAGATCGATGTCCTCGAAATAGTCGAGCGTGGGAATGTCCTCGCGAAAACTCCACTCAAGTCGCTGCGAGTCTCCCTGACTTGATTCTGGCTCCGATTGGCGAATTCCCAATTCTGGCTCCGATTGACGGATTCCCAGGCCGCGATAGATGAGATCCGTCAGGGTGACCTGCGTGTTTCCCTGGAAATGTTCGTAGGCGAGGTTTTGTCGCAAGCGGAGCGACATTTCGAGCCGTGAGATCCCGTCCTCGTAAAAATGAGCCGGAAACAACTCCACTTCCGGGAACGGACGGGACGACTCAACCCTTACATTCTCCAAGTATCGACCGATTTCTTCGCGGCTCAGTTTCTTCATTTCGTCCTTCGGCATGGTCGCGAGTTCGAATGCCGATGGTCTTTGTGCGGCGGTGTTGTCGAAGATGTCTTCGGGTGTGAGTTCGGCGTCTTCCACCGAAAAGAGCCGATTGACAACGCTGAGATTGGTCAGTTGAGCGACGTCGCGCGGGACGTGTTTGTCGAAAAACAGAATCCCTTCAATGGCGCGTTCGATCGACCGGACGCTGAGGTCCGCCGTTCCTTGCGGACGGATTCGGAAGGCTCCCAAAATCGTCAGGCCACCCTCTGGCATTTTCGGAAACGGCTGAAATTTCAAATGGCGAGCCTCCGCATCGAAGTGCCAGCACCAGCGCTCTTGCTCGCGATCAAAGGCCATGCAGCGCAGTTTCTGGAAGCACGCGGTCAGCCGCTTGGGATTGGCAACCGTGTAGTGCAATCGCACGGGCTGAAATAACTCGCGATTGGTCGTGGTCAGAAGAATTCGCTCAGGCATCACAAAGCCCTCCGTTGCTTGAGGCAGTTAACACGCGGCGCAGGGTGAGATCCGGTTGGTGCGCGGATTATGCGGCGTTGAGGCGCTATTTGGGAGTCACCGGGCGGGGAAGACAGGGGGACCCAGCGTCAGGTCTCTTTTCCAACGGTGCTTCCGCAAGCCTTGCCTTCGGCCGAGCATCGCCGTGTGATCACGAAGTTGGACGAAGAAAAGGTGGACGAAGAAAAGGTGTCAGGAACGTTCCTGACACCTTTTCTCTGCCTGACACCTTTTCTCTGCCTGACACCTATTCTCTGCCTGACACCTTTTCTCTGCCACCTTTTCTCTGCCCTGCCACCTTTTCCTCGCTTGCCCCTTTTCCTGCCCGCAACCGAGGAAGCGCCAACCGAAAAGAGCTGCGTCCGCTGCGTCCCCTTTTCGCCCTCCCATTTGGCGACTCGGGGTGAACGAAGCGAATGGTGAAGCGGCTGGGATTGGAAGTCACGGTTCGCCCACGCGGACGCCCCAAGAAATACACCGAAAACGGTTCCTGACACGAATGGCACTGCCGTTACTGTTTTGCACATGGTCGGCGCGCAGCGGTAGGACGCACGCGCGAGGGCGTGTGCTATAGGGCGTGGGG
>JAYVSP010000134.1:0-10417 GCA_043775215.1 Planctomyces sp.
GGGAAGTGGCGTATTGTTATCCCCGCCAGGGTGACTGGAACGAAGCTGACTTCTTGGAGTTTGAAACGGCCAATTTCCCGGTTGAGTTGGTCGATGGATGTTTGGAGTTCTTGCCCATGCCCAAGCGAACGCATCAGCGGCTGTTGCGCTACTTGATGAGCTTGCTTCAGTCTGCGGTGACGCCAAGTTCGCTCGGTGAGGTGCTGTTTGCTCCGTGCCCCATCCGCCTCGCTCCCGGCCATCTCCGTGAACCGGACCTCTTCGTTGCCAGACCGAGCGACAGTGACGAACCACCGGCGGCGGCCGATGTCTTGTGGGTTCTGGAAATTGTCAGCCCCGGTCCGTTGAACCGTGATCGTGACCTCATCGACAAGCGCCGCGACTACGCTCAAGCCCGCATCCCCGAATACTGGATCGTCGATCCCGCCGAAGAAACGGTCACTGTGTTGTCGCTCGACGCGGAGTCCTATCGCGTCCACGGCGAATTCAAACGAGGCTCCGTTGCCACTTCGCCCTTGTTTCCTGAATTACAGATCAACGTGACGGAACTGTTCGACGCGGCTCAGCCACATACCTGATTGAATCAAAAGCCGGGCCGGGGTCAGGTCTTCAAATTTCATTTTTGGGTTGGCGAATGGAGTTGAGTGAGTATCCTGGCCGACTCTGCAATCGACGTTGAGTGTGATTCGCAACGCCAAAAAAGAAATTTGAAGACCTGACCCCTGTCGGTAGTTATTGGGAGGCAAGACGATCATGGATCAGCGATTTGAAGGGACACCGCAGGCGGAGATTCGGGTGGAAGGGCGGAAGCTCACACGTGGGGATGTGAGCCACGATTGGGGGTCGCAGTTGGTGTGGGAGGTTTCGCCGCAACGGCCAAGTGGTGGCCCAAGTCCCCGCCCGCGCGAACGCCGATTACCAGCACCCTGACACGACGCCCGGCCAATACGAAGTCGTCCTGCAGATGTTCAAGTACGACGGCTACGCCAAAGACAAAGACGGAAACTTCACACAGAGCAAGTTCGTCGAAGTCTCCAATAAGGTCGCGTATTCGATTGGATGAATCCTGTGGTTACGGTTCACGATGAAGAAATTGGTCGCCACGTTTCACGGAATCGTGAAACATCGACCTCGAAACTTCGACGCAGCAAAAGAAACTGTCCCGTTTGCATTGCCCCGTTAGTGAAGAACGCAAATCGCACCAAGCTCCAATCGTGTTGTGTGAAATGTCAGGCACACCCTTCGGTCGATAAGCGATGTGTCCGATGCAACGCGGAATCGATTTGGGAAAACAAGACGATGGCAACCTGTCAGTCTTGTGGCCTCACTGGAAGTAAGATCGACGTAATCCAACAAGCGAAATAACCGTCCGAAGACCCCACCGGGGAAAAAGTGGTAGGGCTCGATGACTCGACCCACCCTACGAAATACGAACTCTGGAGATCGCCATGATTCATGTCGGCAATGAAAAAGTTTCGCTTTGTGATGGTCACGGATCGACGCGGCGCAGCTTCCTCCAAGCGGGGTCGGCGGGAATGGTTGGCTTATCGCTGCCGAGTTGGATGTCGCTCGAAGCGAGCGGTGCAGTCGATCAGGCTCAGCAGAAAATTCGCAACTGCATCACCATTTTTTTGGTTGGCTCGCCGGGGCAGCACGATACCTGGGACATGAAGCCGGAAGCTCCGGCCGAGATTCGGGGGAAGTTCAAGCCGATCGACACCAACGTCCCCGGCATTCAAATCTGCGAGCACTTTCCGCTGATGGCGCGCATGATGGACAAGGTCGCGTTGATTCGCAGCCTGCATCACAAGACCGGAGCGTCTCACGAAAACGGCCAGCGGTGGATGATGACCGGACACGACTTCAACCCGGACAGCATGAAGCCGTACAGCGGCTCGGTGATCTCGAAAGTCTTCGGAAGTCGCGGCACGCTGCCGGCGTCGGTCATCCTGCCGTACAAGATCGGCAACACCGGAGCCGGGCCGCTCCACGGGCAGACGGCCGCGTATCTCGGCAGTGCTCACGAGCCGTTCTTCCTCGGTTCTGACCCGGCTCGCTCGGACTTCAAAGTCTCGGACCTGCAACCTCCCGCCGGGCAGACCGAGTTCCGGCTCAACGCTCGCAAGCAACTCCTCTCGCAGATCGACGAGGTGCAACGCAAAGCCGAAACCAACCCCGAAGTCGGCCGCGACACCGCCTACGCGCGAGCCTTCAACCTGCTGACCTCGCCCGAAGCCAAGCAAGCTTTCGACCTCACGCAAGAGACCCCGAAGCAGCAAGACCGCTACGGCCGCAACTCGCTGGGCCAAAGCTGCCTGATGGCTCGGCGGCTGGTCGAACGGGGCTGCCGCTACGTCACCATCAACCACTTCGACACCGTCTTCGGCATCTCGTGCTGGGACATGCACGCCGACGGCGGCGGCTTGAACAACACGTATCTGGATTATGAGCGACTGCTCTGCCCGCAATTCGACTGGGCCTTCACCGCGCTGATCGAAGACCTCGGCTATCGCGGGATGTTGAACGACACAGTCGTCTGCGTGCTCAGCGAATTCGGCCGCACCCCTGGCATCAACCCGCGCGGCGGCCGAGACCATCACCCCGGCGTCTGGACCAATTTCATGGCCGGCGGAAACATCAAAGGGGGCCAAGTCATCGGCTCGTCCGACAAACAAGGAGCACGCCCGCAAAACAACCCAATCGAGCCGCCCCAAATCCTCGCCTCAATCTACCACGCAATGGGCATCGACCTAGAAACCACTATGCTGCCCGGCCCCGGCAACAGGCCGATCCGATTGGTGGAAGCGGAACCGATTCCGCAGTTGTTCGGGTAAACCCAGGCATTGTTTCGTTACGGTAGGTTTTGAAGTCAGCAAAGGAGACGAACGATGAGCCTCACAGACATAACATCCCGTCAAGCAATCCTCGACGCCATTGCTGAATGCGACCGGCTTGGAAGGCCAGCATTTCTGCAACGATATGGCTTTCGCCCAGCACGCGATTATCACTTGGTCGAAGGTGGGCGAGTCTACGATTCGAAGGCGATCGTTGGCGTTGCGCACAAATATCAGTTTCCGGCTCACGGTCCTCTCCGGGCGACAGATTTCAGCGGTGGATTCGCAACCGTTCAACGGCTTCTTGAGTCACTAGGATTCACTCTCCGCGTCACCATGTAATATCGAAGCCTTGTGAAGGTTTGTCGGAGTGCCTCATGACCGCAGCCGTTGCTCAAATCCTTGACGAGTTCCAGCAACTCACTTCCGCCGATCGCATCGAAGTGCGTCGGCGAATCGTGGAATCTGTCCCGATGTCGGACGACCTGACTGACGACGATTTCGCTGCCCTCGCGGCCGAATCGTTCCGCACTCTCGACATTGGAGAGTCCCAATGAAAACCGAAGAACTCACACCCGTCATCGACCAACTTGTGCAAGAGCAGCTTGCCACGGGCAAGTACCGCTCGCGAGAAGAAGTGCTCGTGCGAGCGTTGCGGCAGTTGGCCGAGCACGACCATTTCCTGGCCGACCTGGATGCCGCCGCCGAGGATGAAGCGGCCGGGCGACTTGTTGACGCCCAAGACGTGTTTGCGGTAATGGAAGCGAAGTACAACATCTCGCATTGTTGAAGACTTGCGGTTCCTGTCGGCTTCAGCCGACATCGAATTTGCCACCAGCTTTAGCTGGTGGAGAGGCAGGAGGATGAACTCAGTGAGCCGGCTTCAGCCGGCTTGTGTCTTGGGCTTCAGCCTTTAAGGTCTGAAAACAACTTGCACAAGCTGGCTGAAGCCGGCTCAATCCAGTTCTGTTTGCCAACTTTCCCACCAGCTCAAGCTGGTGGCAAATGGGGAGTCGGCTGAAGCCGACTGATGACACATGCGTCGCACAGTTGATCATCAAGCTGCTAAACCAACGGTTCATCATCAAGCTGCGAAAGCGAGCTTGGCTGCTCCAATCGTGACCTTGTCGCGCACGTTGCCGAAGTCGCTCAAGCCTTTCTTTTGGGACGTGCGGTTTGAGCGGCTGGATGGAGCGCGGGATGGGGATTTCATCGCCGCGAGGCTGCTGGAATCGGGAAGTTGGTCGAGCCTCTTGTGGCTTTGTCAAGCGGCTGGGGATTCCGCATTGGAACGACTCGTGCGGCAGCGGCAAGGACGCGGGTTGTCGCGTGGGCAACTTCGCTTTTGGCAGATTCGTTGGGGATTGCCGAAACGACTGGTCGACGGTTGGCTCGCGCGAGAACCGCGGCGATTCGATAAGCCTCCGCAGCGAGCGGCCTCATGAGCGCGTGGCATGGCGACGTTTTGGGCCAGCGACAACAGCGTGCGCTCCGCGAATTGGGACCGCTGGTCTGTGGACAAGGCGCGTACTTGGCCGGAGGCACGGCGCTCGCGTTGCACTTGGGTCATCGAGTTTCCGTCGATCTGGATTTCTTCCAGAACAGTTCTTTCGGCGATCCGCACGATTTGGTGAGCCAATGGAAGTCGGCGGGGGTTCCGTTTCAAAGCCGGCAACTGACCGACAAGGCGATTCACGGCACGGTTCGGCAAGTGAAAGTCACGTTGATGTGGTACGCCTATCTGCGAATTCGCCGAGTCCGCCGGTGCCCCGAATTGAACTGTGAGGTTGCAGCTCTGGACGATCTGGCCGCGATGAAGCTAGCGGCCGTCTGCCAGCGCAGTTCGAAGAAAGATTTCGTGGATGTGTGGGCGTTGCTCAAATCCGGGCGATCGCTGCGACCGATGTTGACGGCCTATCAACGGACGTTCGACGTCGCCGACGTGGCTCACGTCTTGTATCGTTTGGCGGATTTCGATGAAGTGGACCGTCAAGCCATGCCCCGCATGCGCTGGAAGACGAGTTGGGAACAGATGAAAGACGATTTGAGCCGATCGCTCAAATCCCTGCGGACGTAGATTCGGAACACTGAGCATGACGACAACCGGCTCGCGAATGCTGATCATGGTCTGCGGACTGACGCTGATTTCGTCCGCCGCGCAGGCTCGTCCGCCGGAGATTCGCAACGTGAACGTGCGCGGATTTCAGATCGGCCAGCCGACAGTCGTGACGATTGATGGAGTCGATTTGCTGCCGGCTCCAAAATTGTGGCTCAATGCGAACGCCGTCGAAGCGGCGATTGATGACAAACAGAGCAACGCCAATCGAGTCGTGCTGACGGCGACATTGCCGAATGAAACAATTCCCGGAGTCGCTCAACTTCGATTGGCGACAAACGAGGGACTCTCGAACAGCGTGATCGTGGCGCTTGATCGTCTGCCGCAGTTGCCGATCTCGGAAACAATCGCCGCGCTGCCGGCCAGTCTGCATGGTTCGGTGCCGGGGAGCGGTGTCTCGAAGACATCGTTCACAGGCAAAGCAGGCGAAGACGTATTGATTGAGGTCGAAGCCAAACGACTCAGCAGCAAGCTACGCCCGGTTGTGCATTTGTTTGACGCTCAGCGAGTGCAAGTCGCGTGGGCGATGCCGTCACGAACGCTCTCCGGAGATTGTCGCATCGCGACCAAGCTGCCGCGCGACGGGCAGTACACGATTGAGGTCCACGACCTGCAATACGCTTCGCCGGGAGTCAGTTTCTTCCGGCTGAAGGTCGGTCAGTGGCAGTTCGCCGATCTCGCGTTTCCGCCAGCGGTGACGCGCGGGCAAGAGGTCTCGCTCGAATTATTGGGAGGCACGCCGAATGTGAAGTTGCCGTTCAAAGCAGTTGGCGACAGCGACGTGATTCCGGCTTCGTGGCCGATTCTCGCAGGAGTCCCAGCCTCGGAGAGGCTGGGCTACAGCGGTCTGCCACCCAGCGTGTTGCTCAGTTCGCTGACTGAGTTGATTGAGTCCACTGTGGCAGCAGGCGTCCCGCCGGTTGTTTCTCAAGCCAGCAGTACAGGCGAGCCGCCTGTGCCTACGATTCCGGTCGCCATCAGCGGCCGACTCGATTCGCCGGGACAACTCGATCAATTCCTATTCGCCGTGACACCGGGAATGAAGCTGACATTCGACGTCTTCGCCGAGCGACTTGGTTCGCGAATCGACGCGGCTTTTGAAGTTCGTAACAAAGACGGCGGTGTGCTCGCTGCCAATGACGACGGGCCGATGTCGATTGATCCAAGATTAGAGTTCACGGTTCCGCCCGGACTCGATGTGCTCGTCGTCGCGCTTCGCGACTCGCTCGAAATCGCCAACGAGCAAGCGATCTATCGGCTCGTCATCACCAATGCCGACAAGTCCACGCCCGAAATCACTGCCACCGCGAAGTCAGATGTCACCAACATCGCGTCGGGTGAGTCGCAAGTGTTTGAAGTGAATGTTTCGCGGAGCGGCTACGACGGTCCACTGCAATTGTCGCTCGGCCAACTTCCAGCAGGAGTCACCGCAACCGGCACCGAAATCCCCGCCGGGGCCAGCGGCACGCTGCTGACGCTGACCGGCGCTGGCGACGCGGCGAGCCAACTTGTCACGTCGTTAATGTTGAAGTCTCCGGACGGCACCGTGTCCGCGCGAGTCCGCACCGACGTGCCCGCCGATGACCGCACGCCCGTTTGGCTGCGCGAGCAATTCGCCATCGCGGCGACTCCGAAATCCGCGACGCCATTTCAAGTCGCGTGGGCCGACGCTCAGCCAATGACGCAACTGGCCCTGATGAGCAAACCCGCGATCCCGGTGAAATTCGTCCGTCCTCCCGGAATGCTCGGCCCGATCCGACTGACGTTCGTCACGTCGCAACTCGAACCGCGAGTCAACAATCAACCGAACCTCATCCTCGCGCTGCGACCGGAGCGAGTCGTCGAAGTCCCGGTCGATCCGTCCGTGCAAGCCGCGCTCACCGCGCTCACCGCGCTCAACACACAGCTTGCCGAAGCGACGAAACAAGCGGCCGTCGCTCAAGGTGATGCCAAGATCGCCGCTGATGCGAAGGTTGCCGATCTCACCACCAAAAAGACTGCCGCCGAAGCCGCCGTCCGCGACGCCGAAGCGAAAGCTCCATCGACCAGCGAACTCGCGCTCATCATCCCTTCGGTCCTGCCGGAGAGTTCGTGCGATGTCGCGATTAAAGCCGAACTGCTGAATCCCGAACGCAACATTGTTTTGCGAACCGCGTATTCGCCAGCGCGTCGCTTGACTGTCGTCAATCCGCTGGAGGTGAAGCTGAGTGGCTCAACGACTATCGAACAACCGCTCGATCCGAAAACCGGTGCGGTCGTGAAGCTGACCGGCAAGATCGAACGGCTTGCCGGTTTCAAGGGTGACGTCAACCTGACGCTCAACGGCCAGCCGGGCGGAGTCGCGATCACCAACGTAGCGGTGAAAGCGGATCAAACCGACTTCGCACTCGAACTTCGCTTCCCCGCCAACTTCGCGGCCGGCGAAGTCAAAGGCATCAAGCTGATCGCCACTGGCCCACCCGATCCACTGACGGGCAACCAGCCGATTCGGACTGAAGTCGAATTGATCGTGAAGCTGCTGGCGATGTCGGCGACAAATTAGTTCAATGAGATTCAGACCGAGCAGGCAAAAAATCGAGGGCAAAAAATGAAGACAATTCAAAAAGCATCATCCGCGTCATTTTTCGCCCTCCATTTTGTGCCGGTTCTGACTTGCTCCGTTCTGATGTGCGCGTCAGCAATCGCCGATCAACCCGTCACAGGTAACATTCAAGCCGTTCCTCCCGCGCTGAAGCTGATTCACCACCGTCACGATCATTCGCTGACCGTGAGTGGTAGAACGGCGGATGGCTTTGCTGTCGATCTCTCACAACAAGCAACGCTGACCAGTGCGGACCCGACGATTGCCACCATCGAGAACGGTTGGGTGAAGCCGCTGAAGTCGGGGCAGACTCAGATTGTGGTGCTAGCGGCGGGACAGTCGGTGCAGGTGCCGGTGGTTGTCGAGTTGCCCGCGGCCGAGAAGCCTTTCAGCTTTCGACATGAAGTGATGCCGGTGTTGTCCAAGGGGGGCTGCAACGCAGGGGCGTGTCACGGGTACTCGCTCGGCAAGAACGGGTTCAAGCTGTCTCTGCGCGGTGGCGAGGCGGCTCAGGATTATCAGGCCGTCTTCGGCGATCAGTTTGGTCGCCGTGTCAATCTGCTCAAGCCGAGCGAAAGCCTGTTGCTGACGAAGCCGATCGGCGATGTGCCGCATCGCGGCGGCATTCGGATCGCGAAGGGATCGCTGTCGCACAAGATTCTGCAGACGTGGATCGAGCAAGGTGCAAAGAGTGATCTCGACGACAAGTCTGAGATCGAATTTGTCCGCATCTTCCCGGAACGCTTCGTCATTGAGCCGGGCCAATCACACCGCTTGCAATTGGTCGCCCATTACACCGACGGCACGACGCGCGATGTTACGAAACTGGCGATCTTCAACGTCAATACGGACGGAGTCGCGGACGTCACCGATGTCGGTCACGTCACCGCTCGCGGGTTGGGTGAGTCGGCGGTCGTCGCTCGGTTTGAAAGAAAATTCGCGGCCGCGCGGCTGATCGTGCTGCATCGCAAGCCGGACTTCCAACCAACGCCGATCGTAGCCGAGTCACTCCGTGACTCGGATTCCGTCCCGAATCCCGGTCACGGAGTGACCGGGCTACATTTCGTCGACCAACATGTCGTCGCGAAGCTCAACGACTTGAAGGTCACGCCGTCAGAGTTATCAAGCGACGAAGAGTTCTTGCGGCGCGTGTCGATCGACTTGATTGGGTTGCAGCCGACGGCGGAAGAAGTGCGAGCATTTCTCGCCGACACCGATCCGGCCAAGCGGACAAAGACGATCGACTCGCTCTTCGTTCGGCCTGAGTTCGTCGATCATTGGTCGCTGAAGTGGGGGGACTTGTTGCAAAACTCGCGCGTGCGGCTGAGTGAGCCGGCGATGTACGGCTTCCGCGAATGGATTCGCAGCGCGGTCGCGTCGAATATGCCGCTGGACGAAATGACTCGGCAACTGCTCACCAGCAAAGGGGGAGCCGCCGATAACCCAGCCGGGGCGTACTTTCTCATCAGTAAGGACACAAACGACACGCTCGAACGAGTCGCCGAGGTTTTCTGCGGCGTCCGTATGTTGTGTGCTCGCTGCCACACGCACCCGCTGGAGAATTGGACGCAAGAGGACTACTACGGCCTCGCCAGCTTCTTCAATCAAGTGACGCCGAAAAACGATCCCCGCATGGTCGGCATCCCGAACGCTCGCGCGGTGAGTCTGAACCTCGCGGCTGGTTTCGCGACGAACCCGCGATCGGGACAAGCTCAGCCGCCGCGGTATCTCGGCGGCAATCTCGTGAGCGGCACGGCGCTAGCCGCCGGTGGCGCAACAACTCCCGTACCGGCGGCTAGCGCCGTGCCGCTCAATGTCGATCGCCGAGTGCTATTCGCGACGTGGCTGACTGCTCCTGACAATCCGATGTTCGCACGCAGCCTCGCAAATCGCTTCTGGAGCTACTTCTTCTCACGCGGCATCATCGACCCGGTCGATGACCTGCGCACCACGAACCCGCCGATCAATCCTGAACTGCTCGACGCGCTGACCAAGGATTTCATCGAACACCGCTTCGACGTGCGTCACCTGATGCGTCGCATCGTCACTTCGCAGACGTATCAACGCAGCAGTCTCGCGAACGACAGCAATCGGCACGACACGATGAACTTCTCGCACGCGCTGCCGCGCCGCATCCCCGCCGAAGCGTTGCTCGATTCACTCGTTCAAGCCACCGGAGTGCGTGAGAACTTCGGCGGCGCACCAGCGGGCTTCTCCGCCGCTCAACTTCCCGACGCCGAGATCAACAGCGATTTCCTGTCTCTCTTCGGCAAACCCCAACGCGCCGATGCCTGTGAATGCGAACGGGATGGCGACAGCAACATGCTCCAAGCCCTGCACCTGATCAACGGCCAGTCGATCCTCCGACGAGTCACCGACCCCAACGGTCGTATCACACAACTGGCCAAACGCGAACCCAAACTGACCGACGACCAACTGATCGAAGAGTTGTATTTGTGGAGCCTCGCCCGCCGCCCCAGCGACAAAGAACTCGACCTCGCCCAAAGCCACTTCACCACCTATGGCGACCAGCAACGAACTGAAGCCGCCCAAGATCTCACCTGGGGCTTGCTCAACAGTCGCGACTTCTTGTTGGTGCGATAAACGGTGATTGGATCAGGCATGGCTCAGGTTGTCCGTCACAAGGAGCGGCAGTTGAAGTTTTACCGGCCGGGGTCAACCACCCGCTGAATTCAGAAGGCTCTTCCGGTGTTCCGGGGAGGCAAGTTTCAAAGCCACGGATGAAACACGGATTGAACACGGATCCGGACAGCGAACAAGGCAAAGAAGAAGAAGAAAGAAGAAGAGAGTGAGGCCACGGAACGAGGGTGCGTAACAGTTTCTAACTAACCTCTGGTTTGGTCCGTACTTTTATCCGTGGAACAA
>JAYVSP010000135.1:0-8458 GCA_043775215.1 Planctomyces sp.
CCGACGGCGTGGGCGAAGTTGTTGTTCCTGCGAGACCTCGGCCCGACCGAAGTGGGTGGCTTCGGGATTTCAGCGGCCGACGATTGTCTGAGGATCGAAGACGTGCAGCTTGTGCGGCAAAGTTGCACCTCCGTGACGGTTCACTTCGAAGATGCCGCCGTCGCCGACTTCTTCGATTCGCAAGTTGACCAAGGCTTGCCGCCGTCTCGCTTCGGCCGCGTGTGGATTCACACGCACCCCGGCTCGTCCGCAACACCGAGCCTGCGTGACGAAGAAACGTTCGCTGACAGCTTCGGCTCCGTCGATTGGGCGCTCATGTTTATTGTGGCCCAAGAAGGCCAAACGTATGCACGGCTGCGATTCAACATCGGTCCCGGCGGTTCGCTGGAGATTCCGGTCGCGGTTGATTTCAGCCGCGACTTCACCGCCAGTGACCACGCCGCGTGGAAAGCCGAATACGAGCGATGCGTCCTCCCGCCTCAACCGCGACCGCCAACCATCATTGATGGCTGGCCTGCGGACACTGTTCCGCGCACCAATGAATTCCTCGACGAAGAGTGGGCCGACTTCTTCGGCTGGCCTGACGACGAACGAGAGTTTGTGTCCCGACAAGAGGAGGTCTATCCATCCGAGCCATTCGCGGAGGTGGTCCATGTCTGACACCTCGCACCGCTTCGAGCGACAGGCGGACCTCGTGCCACAAAGCCGCTTGCAAGAACTGCTCGTGACCGTGATCGGTGTCGGAGCCATCGGTCGCCAAGTCGCTCTGCAACTCGCGGCCATCGGAGTTCGTCGTCTGCAACTCATCGACTTCGATCACGTCGAAGCCACGAACGTCACGACCCAAGGCTATCGAGCATCCGACATCGGCCAATCAAAAGTTTCAGCAACGGCCAACGACGTTCGGCAGATTGACGCGACTGTCGAAGTGGATTCCGTTGAGGATCGCTTCCGGCCCAAGCAACAAATTGGCGAAGCGATCTTCTGCTGCGTGGATTCGATCTCGGCTCGCTCGGCGATTTGGAAAGCGGTCGCTCCGACCTGCCGCTTCTGGTGCGACGGTCGAATGCTCGCCGAGGTCATGCGCGTCCTCGCCGTCACAGACTCATCGGATCGCGAACACTACGCCACAACGCTGTTCGACCAAGCCGACGCCGAACCCGGCCGCTGTACCGCGCGTTCAACGATCTACACCGCCAACATCGCGGCGGGACTCATGCTGCATCAATTCGCCCGCTGGCTGCGCAATCAGCCGGTGGACCGCGACCTCACACTCAATCTGCTCGCGAGCGAATTCAACGTGCTCTGATTCTCGATTCCGCGATCATCACCCAGCGCGAGCCATGTCCGTCTGCCGCAAGGCCGATGGGCGTGGCTCGCGCTTTTTGTTTGTTCTTCTCACTTCCTTTTGAAAGGACCAATTCATGCCCGGACTCAGCGTCAGCGAAAAGAACCATTGGAAAGAGCGACTCTCGAAGCGGATCGACAAACGGATCGAAGCCATCGCCGCCGAAGACCCGAACCTGCTCTAACGAGTCAAACGCGACGCCCACGGACGCGCCATGCAGTCGTTGAACCTCTCCGACCTCCAAGCCGAGATCGACCGGCTCGAACACGAGGAAGAGGAGTTGGAGAAACGCCAAAAAGTCCTCAACCGCACGATGCTGGCTCGCGTGCGCGGCCTGCCGCTCGACACCATCGACGAACTCTCGTTCTATCAGTCCGGCAAACACAACCACGAAGTCCAGGCCGCCATCACGCGCCGGCAAGCCGTCCACGAAGACGAACTCCTGACAGAGAGCGAGACCGGACGGCGCATCCTGAATCTGCGCGCCGAGAAGGATGGCCTCCTTGATTCGGTGTGGCTCGCATCTTCTCCCAAGCAGATCAAGGATCTCTGGTCGAAAGTGGCCGAGTTGCTCGGCGACGAACCGACCCAACTCCAACGCGATGCAATGGCGATCGCCCCCGTCGAAGATTGAGTCCAACTGGTCTGAATCCTCTCGAACCCCCGCCCTCTGGCAGTCATGGAGGACCGCCAGGGGCGGTTTCTTTTTTCTCACAGATAAGGACATGTCATGACCACAGCCTGCGCGAAGCGGCCAAAGACATCCTCGGCATCACAAGAAGTTGCCATCCAGAATCCCACATCCAGACCGCCGGCAAGTCGCAGCAGTTGGTCGGGAATCTTGAAGCTCGGTGCGATCAATGTTCCAGTGAAGGGATACTCGACTGCGGTCACTCAACGCGACAGCCCATTGCACTTGGTCCATTTGGATTGCGGTAGCCGCATTCAACAGCCGAGGCGGTGTCCGAAGCACGGTGAGGTTGCCTCCGATCAGATCACGAAGGCATTTGAGTTCGGCCCCGCCGAAGACATCGTACTTTCGGAAGACGAACTGGCTCAGATCAAGCCGGTGGATGACGAGACGATTCACGTCAAGCACTTGTTGCCGGCCGGACGAGTCGATGTGTCTCTGCTCTCAGGTCGAACGCTCAACTTGATCCCGGCTCATCCGGCTGCGGCTGAGGGGTATCAATTGGTCGCCGCCGCCTTGGCACAGGCGAACGAATGGGCCATCGGGCGAATCGTGATGTCCGATCGCTGGCAACTCGTTGGGCTGCATGTTGTGGATCAACGACTCGTGTTGCACGTACTGCATTGGCCGGCGCAATGGCGATCTTGTCCCGCAATCGTCAACTCGAAGTCTGCTGCACCGGCGCAGATCGAACGCTTGTCTGTCTCACTCTCGCCACTGCGTCAACCGTTTGCCTGGTCAGACTTTCGAGACGATTTTGACCAAAGATTGTCGGACTTGGTCTGCCAGAAGATGGCGGCACGTCAGCGCAGCAGACCCGTGGTCGTTGCCAAAGACTCTGCGAAAACACCCAGCCCGCGCCGAACCACAACGCCACGCGCCGGTCGAGCCGCGTGACTTCTTTCCTTCGGAGGATCGTGTCTTCATGACCGCCACATCGGTTTCACCTGGGCCTGTCGAAACCGAGAGCTATTCGGTCTCGACATTTCGACTTCGTCGTCGGACACCCGGCTCGTTTGTGTTGGTTCCGTTCTCAAAAGGTGGTCGCTCGATTCGCTGCCAAGGGCAACTCGAAGCGGCAGCGGCGGTGATTCTCGCCAACTGTCCGACAGTCATGTCGATTCAAGAGCAGCCGTTGAAGATTCATTATGCCTGGTGCGAGACCGAGTCCGGCCTGGAGATTCGGTTGGTGGATCAGCAGAGCGCGGCGCGGCCGAGTGCTCCGTGGCTGCACTCCTACATTGTGCCCGACTTCCTGGTGACGATGACCGATGGGCGAAAGCATCTCATCGAGATCAAACCATCCTCCAAGCTGGTCCGGCCCGACGTCCAACGCAAACTGAGCGTCGCTCGATGCTACTCGGAGCAGCACGGCTGGACTTTTCACGTCGTTACCGAAGTCGAGCTTCGTCGCGGACCATTGCTGTCGAATCTGCGATTGCTCGGTCGCTATCGGCGGCTACTTGTTGAGCCAAGTCTGCTCGTGATGCTCGAAGAGCTTGTGAGCGCCGAAACATCCACGATCGGGAAGGTCATTCAAGAATCCTGCCGAGCGATGAATCAACTCGACGTTCGCGCCGCGCTGCTGCATCTCATCGCCAACAGACGACTCGATGTCGATCTGTTGTTCGCACCAATCTCTGATCAATCCGTCCTCTCTCCCGGAGGGTCCATCTCATGGGAACCATTCGACTCGGTGTGGGGACCGAGTGGCTCCTGGACGGACGGGCCTTCCGCGTCGTCCGCCAACTTGGTCCCGACCAGTTTGTCACGCTCGACGTGAAGTTCCACGTCGAGCAAGTCGTCTCTACGTCGCAAATCCTTTCTCACTTCTCGTCTGGCGAACTCCGCTTTGCCGACGATTCACGTCCGTCAAGCACTTCGGTATTGGCCCACGACGCGTGCTCGACCTCACATGCGGAGTCGGCCACCTCAGACTCGGAGCGGCCACAATCCACGCTGCCGCCGACCGTTCACGATCTCACCGAGGCGGAGCGCCAACAACTGGAACATCGTTGGCAGGCCATCGAGCCACTCACCCGATTCGGCCGCAAGCCCACTGCCGAAGAATTCCAGACCAGAGCGAGTGAGCTTACCGACGCTGGACGACCCTTTTCGGTCAGAACCTTGCGCCGTCTCTTCACTCGCTGGCAGCAAGGTGGACGAGATCGCCGCGCACTCCTTCCCAAAACCCACGAGCGCGGCGGGCGAGGTCAGACTCGACCGCATGGTCTCCTCAAGCGCTTCCCGATCATCGGACAACTGGTCGATCGCGCCATCAACGACGTGTATCTCGCGATGGCACGGCGACCAATCTCGGCCGTCGTGCGACGTGTCATCGAAGACCTTCAGCGGCACAACGCCCGTTTGCCGGCAACTCAAGCGGCTCCGATCCCGCGTCGGTTTGCGTTGGCACGAGCCGTTTCACGGCGCATCGGCCGGCTCGATCCGTGGGAGGTGGATCGGGCGCGGTGGGGTCGGCACATCGCTGATCGACGGCATTCGCCGACGTCCCCACAGCGTCTGGCCGCGCGCATCCTCGAACGAGTGGAGATTGATCACACACCGCTAAAAGTGGTTGTGGGGACTGAAGCCGGGCCGCTGGGTCAACCGTGGTTGACGGTGATCGTCGACTATTACAGCCGAATGATCGTCGGCTTTTGCATCGGTTTCGAGCCGCCGTCCTACGCGGTCATCATGGAGGCATTGCGGCACGGGATCCTGCCGAAGAGCTATGTTCGTGAGCGGTATCCCAACATCAACGGCGATTGGCCGTGCTTCGGCATCCCCGAAAAACTTGTCTGCGACCGGGGCACAGACCTCACCAGCAAGGATTTGGAGAACGCGGCGTTTCAGCTCGGCATCGAACTCGATTTCACACCGCCTCGAACTCCGAACTTCAAGGGGACCGTTGAATCGTTCTTCGACACGCTCAACGATCAATTGCTGTCATCGCTCCCCGGTCGGACATTTCGATCCTGGGAGCGTCGCGCCGATTACAACCCGGACGAAGGACCATTGCTGCCGTATGCCGCTCTGGTCGAGATCATTCATCTGCACCTGATCGACGTGCATTCCCAACAGCGGCATCCCGCGGCCACCAAATCGCGTCTTGAGATGTGGCAGGAAAGCGCCGCCGAATTTCCGCCGGCTTTGCCGACCTCACCCGACGAGTTGCTGGTGTTGCTGAGCAAGACTGCCGAGCGCTTGCTCTCTGCACGCGGAATCGAATTGGCGGGCATGTTCTACACCAGCAATGACTTGATGGCTCTGCGCGCGGAACTGGCTGCCAACAACATCAACTCGGATCGTTTGACGGTGCGCTACAACCCGTGGGATCTCGGTTTCGTTTGGGTGTTGAACCCTATCGACCGCCGTTATCTCAAAGCCACGGCCGTTGATTCTGCCGTTATGGGTATGACCGAGTACCAGTGGCGCGTGCTCCGTCGCGCTGTTCGTGAGAAGTTCGACGAACCCGAGCATGTGCTGTCTCTCGCGACCGCCAGGAATTCCATCCGCGATCTCGTCGAGAAGGCGGTCAACAAGCCGACGAAGAAGCGCCGAACGCGCGCCGCCAGATTCCTGGGGGACTTCCAATCGAATTCGCTGGGCGAACCTGACCGTGCTAACGATCAATTCTCCGAAGCGATCTCTGCACTCGACGACGACACCTCTTCTGTCTCGCCACTTCACGAGCCTATCCATCAATCGCCGGATCATCCGTCTGCCATCACGCGGCTCGAAGCCGATCCTTTGGCACCAGACGAACTCGACGTCGATAGCTGGGATGTCGCGGTGTGATCGACCTCGTCGCTTTCACCTCACTCCACTCTCAAGACAACAAAGGAGACTTTCATGCCCAGTTCCACCGGCCCGCCCAACATCGGGGCTGATCGTCGTGTATGGCAGAATGTTCCGCCTGCCGAGCGTCTCGATGTCGCTCACAAGTTAATTGTTCTGCATCCACGATTTCGTGACGCCGTGGAATTACTCAAACGCTGCCATCAATCCAAGACTCATGCCGGAGAACCGGCCTGCGGTGCGATCCTCGGAGCCTCGGGCGTCGGTAAGACCAGTGTGGTCGATCACTACCTCAAACTGCATCCTCCGGTCGAAACCGACACGGCCACCAAGCAGCCCGTCCTCAAAGTCACATTGCAACCGGACACTCGTCCAAAAGGGATCGCGGCGGACATCCTGCTAGCTCTCGGCGATCCCGCGTGGTCGAGCGGCACGGTGCAGACTCTGACCAATCGCGCGACCAAACTGCTGCAACGCTGCGGCGTCGAACTCATCGTCCTTGATGAGTTTCATCATCTGTTCGACATGGACCGTGCGAAAGTCATGACCAAAGCCGCGCAGTGGCTCAAGGTCTTGATCGTCAACACGCGGATTCCCGTCGTCGTTTGTGGGATGCCCGAAGCCGAACATGTCCTGCGCGCAGAACACACCGAACGCCGCTTCAAAGAACGGCTCACGCTGCGCTGCTTCACTTGGCGAACACCGCAGGGTCGGCAGGAGTTCTGCGGGATGCTCAAGAAGCTTGACCAAACACTGCCCCTGGTGGAGCTGTCGAATCTCTCCGACGCTGACCTCGCTGGCCGATGTTTTCTCGCTTGTCGTGGCGTGCCCGACTATTTGATGACCTTGGTCCGTGGAGCCTTTGCCGAAGCCCTTCAGCGCGGCTACGAACAGATCGAGGTGGCCGACTTTGCCCGCGTCTTTGAACGCAGGCTGTCTCAGCAGCGTGTTCTCGCCGAGCAATCCAATCCCTTTATTGGTGATCTCGACCGCTCGGCACTCGATCGAGTGCAGCCAGCCGATGAGACGCGCATGCCGGGCGTCGGACTGACACCGCGAGCCGCTCGTCCGCGCAAACATTCCGTCACCGCGAACGACCTCTTGGGAGTTTGATGATGTCTGACCTCTCTCTGTTGCCGGCGCGGGAAACACCGCTACCCGGCGAATCGCTGCGGAGTTTGGTTCGCCGTCACGCCCTCGCGATGGGCTACGACCGTACTTCGCAGCTTCTGTCCGTGACCGGCGACTCGTTCCCTCCGCATCTGGATCACCTGAGTCGTGGTCCGCCGCTCAACGCACTGTCCCAACTCTTTGGCCAAGATGAAGACCGGCTTCTCGACCTGACCGTTCACTGCTTTGCCAAACGACTGATGCTCGTCCCGCAAGGCGAGAACTCGCCCGATTTCTGCGACTCCAAGACGATCCTGCGATTCTTCACGTCGGCTACGACGCATATCTGCCCACTGTGCCTCGCTGAGCCACCTGCTTACGAGCAGCTCCTCTGGTCGTTTCGGGGACTACCGGTTTGCACTCATCACGGCTGCGTGCTGATTGATGCCTGTCCGAACTGCGGCGAGCGGATTCGCGCCAATCCACTCGACAGGACTCGTTGCGGCCGAGGATGCGACCTCACCAGCTCGATCCATCGAGTCAAAAACGGCGAGGTACTTTTTGCGCTCAGCAACCTTGAGATGGCGGTCCTTCAGAATCGGCCGCTCGCGTCCGACCTTCCCGATGCCGCCGGATTCTGGTGGCTCGAACGACTTGCCTCGGCAGCGATCCGAACGCCGACTTGGCTCTGCCACATGCGCGAGACGCACGAATTACCGGCGTCCGTCAATGACGAGTCGGTCGCGTCGATCGCAGCCAGCTTGATGCTGCAATCGTGGCCCACCGAGATGAATCGGTTTCTGGACGTATTCCAAACAATCGCCAAGCGGAGCACCCTCAGCACTGGCGTCGGTCGCTCTTTCGGCCTGTTATTGCGCGATGCCCAACACCTGGAGCGGCTGGGTTACTCCGCACCAGCGAACGCGCTCCGCGAGTACCTCGCGAATCACTTCACGCTCGGCCATCTCAATCGCAAGGTCTGTCTCTTCCGAGGCAAACACACAGGACGAGCAGCGACGCTGAACCGTCCTTGGCTCACCATGACCGAGGCTGGCAAGCGACTTCACTTGCGGCACGGAGCGATTGCCGAGTTGGTCAATCGTGGCACTCTTGATGGACAACTACACCAAGCTGGTCAACGTGGTCGCTCGATCGGCCTCGTTTCGCGAGAATCGGTCGAAAGGCTGGCACGAGAACAACGGTCGGCGCTGCGAGCCAACGAGGTCGCGACGAAGCTCGGCATTTCGCGACATCGCGTGTTGGAACTAATCCATGCCGGAACTCTGAAGCACTCGGTTCGGACAAAGTCCGGTTGGACGGTTCCCCGCGCGGAAGTGGAACGACTCACCGAACTCTATCGACGTCTGCCAGCACTGACGGCCAATCGACGAGGCTGGATGTCGGTTCGCGAGGCGACCCGCGCTTTCGGACGCCAAGGACTCACCTTGGCTCGCATCATCGCTTCGGTGGAAGGCGAACAACTGACCGCTCGACGCGACCCGAAGCAA
>JAYVSP010000136.1:0-4797 GCA_043775215.1 Planctomyces sp.
CGAGTTGCGACCCTTCGGGCCGGAAGACAAGAAACAAATCCCGCCCGATGACAAAGCTTCGTCAACTTCAACTTTGCATCACCCCAGGAGTCGGCTGAATGAGTGAGCCCGCTGAGCCAGATTGCTCCACACCGTCGTCGCATTCGCGTATCGGCGGGTTGTTTGCGGGCCTGCGGATTGTCAGCGTCTGCACATTGCTCAGCCGCATTCTGGGTCTTGTCCGCGAGATGGCGATGGCGGCGCTGTTTGGCAACGGTCGCGTGCTGGATGCGTTCACCGTGGCGTTCGCGATTCCGAATCTCGCGCGATCGCTGTTTGGCGAGGGTGCGTTGAGTACTGCGTTCTTGCCGCTGTTTGTGCGCGAACACGAGCGGCATGGCCGCGACGCAGCAAATCGATTGGCCAGCGCCGTCTTTGTGTGGGCGGCGATCGGACTGACGTTGCTGGTGGCAGTGATTGAGTTGGCGTTGGCCGCAGCTTTGTGGCTCGCTCCATTGAGCGACAAGTGGCGACTGTGGTTGACGCTGACGGCCGTCATGCTGCCGTACCTGCCATTGATCTGCTTGACGGCCCAGATGGGAGCGGTCTTGAACGCGCGGGGACGTTTCGCCTGGCCCGCGCTCTTGCCGGTGTTGTTCAATGTCTGCTCGCTGGCCGCGATCTGGTGGGTGCAGCGGCAAGACATGACGGCTGAGGTTCGAGCCTTTTGGCTCGCGGCGGCAGTGGTGCTGACAGGCTTCGTGCAGTTGATCGCTCCGTGGCCGCAGTTGCTGCGCGCCGGCTTTCGTTTTAATCGCGGATGGTCTGCTGCCCAAGAACGCATCCGCGAGTTACTTCGAGTCATGCTGCCAATCATCTTGGGACTCTCGATCACGCAACTCAACACACTGTGCGACCGATTGATCGCGCTGGGATTCTCGCGGCCGGAAATCGTGGAGAGCGATTTGCAAACTAGCCCGACGCGCGAGCGAGGGATGAACGTCGAACCACGATCGAATCCCTCGCTTGCGCTTCGGGCTAGTACAGATGATTGGCAGCCGCTGCCGGCGGGAACGGCGTCAGCACTCAATCAAGGGCAGAGGCTGTATCAGTTTCCGCTGGGATTGCTTGGCGTTGCGTTGGGGACAGTGATCTTTCCCTTGCTGGCTCGACATGCCGAACGCGGAGACTACCATCATTTGCGAGACGACCTGTCGCTCGGTTTGCGGTTGGTCTTCGTGATCGGATTGCCGGCCAGCGCGGGGTTGTGGCTGTTGGCCGATCTGCTGGCGGCCGTGATCTTCCAGCACGGGAACTTCAATGCGGAGGATGCCCGGCAAACGGCCGAAATGATCGCGTGCTACGGAGTCGGCGTGTGGGCTTTCTGTGGATTGCTGATTGTGCAACGCGGCTACTACGCGATCGGTAACCGGCGCACGCCATTGAAGATCGGCGTGTTCGTGATGTTCGTCAATCTGATGTTGAACCTGAGTCTGATCTGGGTGATTGGAGCACGCGGACTGGCGTTGAGTACGTCGCTGTGCGGCATCTTGCAGTTCGGCCTCTGCCTGGGATTGATCCAAGACAAAGTCGGCCGCTTGCCGTGGGGATCACTGGCGAGCACGGCATTGCGGGCATTAGCAGCCAGTGTCGCGATGACTGCGATCGGCTGGTGGGTACTAACTTTGTTTGCCCTGTCCGCGATGTCGACATCGCGTGAGCGTTTGCTCGCACTCGCCGCGACGCTGCTAGCAACCGTTGCGAGCTACGCCGTGTTGACGCTCGTGCTCCGGTTGGATGAATTCTGGATGTTGCTCCGCCGTTCGCGGACTCAACCTGATGCCGGCATGGCGGACACCGTCAACGTGGAGTTGTGAGTGGCCGAATGGAGCGAAGGGGTCACAACAAGAATTGACAATCCTTGTTCGTCGATCGACATTCTCCCTATGCTCGTCGGTCCCCAATGAGGCTTTTGCGATGAGCATGACTTTCAAACATCAAGAACAAATCACGTTCGCTGACCTGCGGCGATGTCTGTGTGCCCTCGTGGCGGGATGCTGTTTCGGCCTGACGGCGGGCGCAGTCGAGACGCCCACGTGGGAAGCCGACAAAGCCGGCTATCAGCAAGTTGCCGAGCCGTTTTTGAAAAAGCATTGCCTGCGGTGTCATGGACCGGAGAAGCAGGATGGGGAATTCCGTGTCGATCGGCAGTTGAAGAATGAATTTCTCGACCCGGCGGCGAATGCGAAATGGGGCGAGGTCGTGAATGTGCTCAACAGTCACGAGATGCCGCCTGAGTCGGAATCGCAGCCGAAATCGGACGAGGTCGCGCGAGTCGTTGATTGGATCACGGGACAAATGGGGCGGGCCGAGGCCGTCCGGCGAGATGGGCAGATCGTACTCCGCCGGCTGAATCGCGATGAGTATCGCAACACGATTCGTGATCTCGTCGGCATCGAATTCGACGTATCGAACTTTCCGCTGGAGGCGTTGGCGGGCGGCTTCGATAACAACGGCCGAGCACTCACGATTTCTCCGCTACACACGGAGCTTTACTTGGAGGCGGCTCGCAGAATTCTGGACCGGGCACTCGTCGAAGGAGATCAGCCACCGTCGATCAAATGGCGGTTCGAGCCGGAGGTCGGTGATGGCGATCACAGCCGAGTGAAGTACGACGGCCAAAATCCGATTGTTCACGGTGCCAAGAATCGCGTCGAGGATGGCTTCAAGGTGATGCACCACGACTCGTGGGACCGGCATCTCAACGCACGCGACTTCAAGATGAATCACGAGGGGGACTATGTGATCCGCATCCGTGCGGGTGGCAAAACCCCGAGGCGATCCGAGGTGGTCGAGTCGGCCCGTAAGTTCCTGGAACGGCGGCTCAACGAGCAGATGGAGAAAAACCCGAAGGGAGAGAAATGGCATCGCGAGGCGCTCGTCAACGATCTCAAACACTTTGAGTCCGATCGCATCTACGACTATGGCCCGCCGCGTCTCAAACTGATTCGTGAACTGGGCGGGCAGCCGAAAGTGATCGGTGAGTTCGACGTCCCCGCTTCGGCAGAGAAGCCTGATGTGTACGAAGTGCGCACGCGGATGACGAAAGAGTCAGCAGGGATCACGATCGAGTATGCGTACCCGATCCCGGGCGTGCTCGAAAACTTCTGGATGCAGGCACATGACGACTTCGCGCGGCCGGAAGCGTGGGTGGACTGGTTCGAGTTGGAAGGGCCGCTGTACGACTCGTGGCCGCCGGCCAGTCACCGGCTCGTGCTGGGAGACACTCTGAAGTTAAGCCAGGACGAGCGAGAGGCGGCTCGCGAGGTGCTGATTCAATTTATGAAGCGGGCCTATCGGCGCCCGGTGGCTGCCGCCGAAGTGGACGAGAAGCTCAAGCTATTCGATGCGGTTCGGCAGGACGCGCCATCATTCGTGCAGGCGATTAAGACGCCATTGATTGCAGTGCTGGTCTCGCCGTATTTCCTCTATCTGGCCGAGCCGACTGTCCCCGCGCCGCGCGTGAGCGGCAAGGCGCTAGCCGCCGGTGAAATTGCGACGCGGCAACCGACGGATCCAAAACTGTCCGCGCCAACCGCAACAGGCTCATCACGCGGAGCGGTGATGGCCACACTGCAGCGGCTCACCGATCACGAACTGGCAACGCGGCTGTCGTTTTTCCTCTGGTCGTCGATGCCCGATGACGAGCTGTTTCGGCTGGCCGACTCGGACAAGCTGCGCGACAAGACAACACTGGCCGCACAGGTCGATCGTCTGCTGGCCGATCCGAAATCCGCAGCCTTCTTGGACAGTTTCGCCGAGCAGTGGCTGGGCCTGCGCGAGGTCGGCGCCAATCCGCCGGCAATGGACCTCTATCCGCAGTACGACCGGCATCTGGAAGTCTCGATGGTCGAGGAATCGAAGGCATTCTTCCGCGAGATTCTGCGCGATGACGTCAGTGCGATGAACTTCGTCGGCTCGGACTTCGTGGTCATTAACGAGCGGCTCGCGCGGTTTTACGGCATTCCCGATGTGCGCGGCGATCACTTCCGGCGAGTCGAGGTGCCACCGGGCGTCCATCGCGGCGGCGTGATGACGCAGGCATCGGTATTGACGATCACATCAAACGGCACGCGCACCTCACCGGTCAAACGGGGCACATGGGTCATGAAGAATCTGCTCGGAACCGATCCCGGCCTGCCCGTCGCCAACGCTGGCGAGATTGCTCCGAAAGTCCCCGGCATCGACAAGGCGACCGTGCGTCAGCGGTTGGAGATTCATCGCACGCTCGCACAATGTGCCCGCTGTCACAACAAGATTGATCCGCTGGGCTTTGCTCTGGAAAACTTCAATGCGGCGGGCGAATGGCGCGATCGCGAAGGCTTCGGCTACAAGGGGCGAGTCGGACGAGACGATCCACTGATCGACGCCTCGTCTCGGCTCCCCGATGGGACCGAGATTGTCGGAGTCGACGGCCTGCGCGAAGCCCTGCTGCAAAAAGAAGATCTCTTTCTGAGCTGCCTCGCGGGCAAGCTCTTCACCTATGCCTTGGGTCGGGAACTCGGCGTGGCCGACCAAGCGCAAATCAAAGCCGCTGTCGCATCCATGAAGCAAAACAAGTACACGTTGCGTTCGTTGATTCAGTTCATCGCCGCGTCAGAGACGTTCAGAACCAAGTGAACGTCGCCAAGGCAAGCGAGCCTGCTTGATCCACAGAATTCGACCACCGTGTGTCAAGTTTTATCAGCCGGAACGCGCTAGCGTCCGGTTCGGAACGTCGAGGGACTCTCGAACCGGACGCTAGCGCGTGCCGGCTCA
>JAYVSP010000137.1:0-1979 GCA_043775215.1 Planctomyces sp.
TTTCGAGTGACGGCCCTTTGGGCCAAAGCACAATCATCACTTCGAGCGCCGATCAACGAGTGCAAACAAATCGGGAACTTATTGCGGCTCTGTTCCTAAGCTGTTCCGGCGATATCGCTCCGGGATGCTGCCGAGGTTTCGGTGAGCGATCAACTCGGCCACGATGCTCACGGCGATCTCCGGCACCGTCTGCGAGCCGATGTCGAAGCCCAGCGGCGCGGAGACGCGCGACAACGCCTCGCGCGAGATGCCGTCGCGCAGCAAGTCCTCGAAAATCATTTTGATCTTGCGGTGGCTGCCGATCAGCCCGACATAACGAGCCGGAGTTTCGGCCAAGTGATACAATGCCTCCTCGTCGTGTTGATGCCCACGCGTCACGATCAGGCAGTAGGTGTTGTGGTCGATGTCCAGACCGCTCAAGGCATTGTCGATGTCGCCGACGATCAACCGCTTTGCCTGCGGAATGCGGTCGGGGTTGCAGTATTGCTCGCGGTCATCAATGACCCACACGTCGAAGTCACACGCAGCGGCCAGCTCGGCCACTCGTTGACCAACATGTCCGGCTCCTACGATCAGCAATCGACAGCGACGCAGATGCGGTAGGTACGACACTCCGCCGGCGACGTACGGACGAGGCCGCTGCGTCAGCGGACGAAGGTTCTGCTGGATCGCGCGTCGCTCAGTCGCTCCCGCGACTGAAATTTCCGTGGCTGTCGGCACTGTCGGGAATCTCAGTCGCGGGAGTGACTGAGCGACGGCGACGACTTCACCGCAATCATTGATGAGATAGCGATCGGCCGCGTGGCCGCCGGCCTTGTCGGGTTCGAGCACGATCGCTTCGGTGCAGCCAGCGTCGGCAGCGAGGATGTCGATCAGGTGACGGTAGTAGCCGAAGTCCGCTTCCGTCCGCACAGGATCGACCAGCATTTTCATGCGTCCGCCGCAAATCAGTCCGTCGTCCCAACCGTAATCGCTGTCCAGATTGAACGAGAGCAGTTCCGTTTGTCCGTCATCGAGCAACCGCAACGCTCGCCGTTTCACTTCCGCCTCGACGCATCCACCGCCGAGCGTTCCGACCTGCGAGCCATCGGGAAAGACCAGCATCGCCGCGCCTGCTTTTTGCGGCGTTGAACCGCGGGTCTCGACCAGAGCGGTGAACGCGACCGGCTGATGCCGCGAGACCGCTTCGCTCAATTGTTGCAGCACGTGATTCATGAATGAGACCATTTCCCCACCGACCCCGCGTCGGTGGCTGGCTGCCTTATGGCTACTGTGTGGGAGAATTCTATGCGGACATTTCAAACAAAAAGGTCTTCTCACGCGAGCGTGAGAAGACCTTTTATTTTCAACAGCAGCCAATCCAACCCTTAGATGTGGGCGGTGGACTGCATCGCGCGGTCGGATTCGAGGCTCAAGTCGGCAACAAGCATCGGATCGCATTGCAAATCTGTGACATCAATCTTCAGCGTCTGGCCGTCCCAACGAAACTCGTCGCCGTGCGACGCCACATCAAACTCCGATACGGCGGGTTCCGGTCGGCTTGCGATCGGCGGCTCTTTTTGACAAGCAATTCCAGACATGACACACCTCGTACATTGGAAAAGGAAAAAAATAAAAAAAACACGAAGTTCGTTCCCCACAGGAGAACAGATGACAGAAGATTACGTAGAGACCGAGCAAAAATCACGAACAATTTGTTAATTTTTGGAAGTGCGGTGATGCTGCTTTCTTCGGGTGTGCCCACAAATCCTGGCAGCCCACACTAACCCGAAACGCCAGTTTTGAAGTTGCGCTGTTGTCCTGGCCCAAAGGGCAAAGACTCGATAGCCCAGGGCAGAGCGGAGCGGCGTCAGCCGCGTAGCGCCGCCCTGGGTTTGACCGACAAAACGTGGCAAGCCCTGTAGGGGCGAAACAAATGGATGTCTTTGGCCTCCGTGGAGTTTCGCCCTTTCAGGGCTTCTTATTGTTGTTCTATTCGT
>JAYVSP010000138.1:0-11009 GCA_043775215.1 Planctomyces sp.
AGAATGATGTGGAAGCGCAATTCCTTTAGTCCCAACAACCAAACACTCTTCCGGTCTCAAAATCTTCTCACAAAAACAAGATTTGAAACGTTTGCAGAGCAGTGCATCGAGCATCTCGTATTGAGCACCCATCACGGTGACGGGGACATAGGGAACTGGTCAGGTCGTCTCTCGGTACCAACGGGGCGGACCGAGCGAAATGGCATCTCACGTGTGGATTCCGCGGGAACTACAATCATCGTTCCGGCGATTGCTGGTCCGCGTTCGTGCTGAGCTACCTCTGTCGTCCAGGGTTCTTCCAGAGCGAAAACAAACACCAACACAGACGCCGCCAAGGCTGCCAGTCCGGCGATCCAACCGTTGAACTCAGCGCGGCGCGGCGCGGCCTGACGCTGCTGTATGCGTGATGCGATTGAAGGCCAGACGCTACCCCGTCCCGAAGGAATCGCCTCAACGCGGCTGTGCTGCACAGCCAGGAAGCTACGTTGTTGGTGTTCCCAGACTTGTTGACAGGCGGAGCAATCAGCCAAGTGAGTTTGCAATGTCACCGTTTCGGCCTGCGGCAGGTCTTCGCCAACGGCCAATGCCATCTGAAATTGAGCAGTCTTACAACGCATCATCACGCTCCGTATTCTCGGAGGGGGAGAAGTTGGCTGGCAGCGCAGTGCCATGCCGTTTCCCCCAGTAATATTGGAATCGGTGCCGAGCCTCGGCCAGCCGCCAACGAATCGTCGCCTCTTTGCGATGCAGGATCGCGGCAATCTCGGCGGTCGAAAAATTCTCCAAATCTCGGAGCATTAATACTGTGCGGTATTTCTCCGGAACCATTTGGAGTACGGCATGAACTTCTTGCTGGAGGTCCAATGTCTTGCGCGGATCCGCCATTTCTGGGTCGGGAGTCCGGTCCTTGAACCGATCCGTGAACACTGACCAACGGATACGGCGTTTCTTCCGACGCAGGAAATCTAGCGTCAGGTTCACGCCAATCCGGAACAGCCAAGGCCCAAACCTCCGAGCCGTATCGAACTGATCCAGCCGATCATAGACCTTCAGGAATGTCTCTTGAGTCAAATCCTCCGCCAAATCCATGTCGCGGATGAAACGGAACAGGACGCGAGCGAGCCGGTGCTCATAACGTTGCACCAATTCGCCGTAAGCCGCTTGATCGCCGCGCCGCGCAGCATCAACCAGCCGAGCGTCACTGGACCCGCTCGGTTCGTTAACTGCTTCATCAATACGAGCTTCCTGCTCCATCGTATTCATCATGAGGGCGAGTCTCCGCAGAGGTGCCACCGAATACGGTCAGGAGGGTTCGCCGCGTTGGAACTTTTTTCGGGCAAGAGCGGCACTTCGAGCTCTCACCCCGTGCGACCGGCAGAATTCTACCGATCCAACCGAGGCATTGTCGCCGGACCAAGCCAAGAATTGGGACGCGGATGAGTGCCGGGCAACGTCTGCCGGTGACTTGACCCACCAATCACTGCGGTCCCAAAATGTCCGCCGTCACCCCACTCGGCGTGACTGCCTCAGCCTCCCAGCCACTCTCACGATGTTATCTCGGAGTCGTCAATGCGGCCATTTTTGATCCCGTTCTGCCTGTTTAGCATGCTCGCCGCGTTCCACCTTGGCTGTGAACCGGCCGCCACACTGAAACCTGTGTCACCGCCGGACTCGCCGCCGACTGAGACCGTCGAATCGAAGCCCAATTTCACCACTTCCAGCAAAGAAGCCGACATGAACTCCTCCGCCCACGTCGTCCGAGAAAAACTGGATGCCGAACATCAAGGCCGGCCGCTCGAACAGTTCGTGATCACGAACAAGCACGGACTGCGAGTTGTTGTGCTGAACCTCGGCGCGATCATCGCCTCAGTCGAGACGCCGGATCGGAATGGCAAGCTCGACAACATTGTCTGTGGCTTCTCGCCCGATAACGCCATGTTTTTGAAGAATCCGCCGTATTTCGGGGCATGTTGTGGCCGTTATGGCAATCGCATTGCCAAAGGAAAATTCACGCTCGACGGCCACGAATATGAGCTAGCGACGAACAACGGCCCGAATCATCTGCACGGCGGACTGATCGGCTTCGACAAGGTGATTTGGGATGCCGAACCGGTCTCACGCGATGGGGCGGCCGGCGTCAAACTGACATATCTCAGCCGCGATGGCGAGGAAGGATTTCCCGGCAATCTGACGTCTTTGGTGACGTACCTGCTCACCGACGACAACCAACTCCGCCTGGAGTACACCGCGACGACCGACAAGGCGACGCCGCTCAATCTCACGAATCATGCTTATTGGAATCTGAAAGGTGCTCGACCGGAGAGTGGTTTGATTCTCGATCACATCGTCAAGCTGAACTGCGACCGCTTCATTCCGGTCGATGTGGGCGGAATCCCAATCGGCGAGCTCGCCTCGGTGAAAGACGGTCCGATGGATTTCACTCAGGCCAAAGCCATCGGCAAGGATATCGGAACGCTGACGAACGACCCGCAGGGGTTCGACCATTGCTGGGTCATCAAGGGAGCCGACGGTAAGACACCGGTACTTGCCGCAGAGGTCAAAGAGCCGTCTACCGGCCGGGTGATGCGCGTGCTGACGACCGAACCGGGCATCCAGTTCTACACCGGCAACTATCTCAACGGCTCATCAGAAGTTGGCGGCTTCGCCAAACACGGCGGCTTCTGTCTAGAGACGCAGAAGTTTCCGGACTCACCGAATCAACCGTCGTTCCCCAATTGCATCCTAAGACCCGGCGAAACCTACTCGCAAACAACGATCCACGAGTTCTCGATCGAATGATAGAGGGGGTTCTGTATCGCCGAGCCGACTCACTGGCCGGGGGTAAGTGTGCAATTTCCCGGTCGTAATGACTGTAACGATTGCAGGAGTAAATTGGTCTAACTAGACTGCGTAAAGTAAGTAGCCCTGGAGGTTCTTCGGCGGTCAGCCAGTGACGACGTAACGCATTGAGAATTTAATGGTTCTGTACTCGCCGTGGCGTTGCCGAGCCTGCTGACGCCCGACTTTTTGCCTGACAGACCTTTTGAATAACCCGCCGGCTGACGACTGCGTGCAGTCGATACAAAGGTGAGAATTCCAACCGAATCTGTGGTGAATCACGCTTCTGGTGCCGGCCGCCCCTTATTTTTTCTCAACGGAGTCTTGAAGTGACAGAGCACATTCTTCATGGAACGAATCGTCAATTAAACCGAAGAATACTGGCCCTCGGCGGCGCGTGTGTGTTGGCCCTCGGAACCACATTCGCGACGTGGGCTATTGATGATCCCAAGCCAACCGCTCCTGCGGGACTACGTGGTATTCTGCCGGTGGAGGTTCCTAATTCCTTGAGCGAAGACGCCTTCGCCGCCTTGGAAGGGAACTGGCTGGAATGGGGGACAAACACGGCGGCCGAAGTCGGCAAGCTCTATACGGACGAGAGCTTGGACTTGGCGGGGCAGCGCCAGCAACTTGAGGTGCTGAAGAAGAAGCTCGCGACAATGACCGCGTCGCTGAAGGACGCTCGCTATCGCAGCATTCATGAAACGCTCGCCAGTCTGCACGCGGCGCTCAGTCGTCGCGTCGCCTTAGCCGAAGCGGTTCTGGACACATTAGCATTTGACCCGGCAACGGCCGCATCCACTCGTCTCGAGACAGCTCGACAAGAATTGGCTCAGTCACTGCGCGAGTTGGAAACGGACCTCAAGGCACGCCAGAACGGACCTGCCTGGCTGTCGTACGTCCGTTCGGCGGAGATCGTCAAAGTCGTCGGTGAAAAGAAGGCCGGAAAAGACGCTTTGCCCGTCTTGATCGCCGTCCAAAGCAAGCTGTCGCCGACTGAAACCATGTCGCCAGAGATTCGCAAATTCTTGGATGGCGAGCGACTCGTGGCTATGCGGAAATCGGTGGACAAATTTGTGAGCATCGCTGCCGCCGTCGATCAACCGGTGGATGCCGGCAAGCTCCGCGCGGAATTGATTCATCTGGTGACGGCGGTCGAAAAGTTTGAGAACTCACATCAGACACCCGATGCGGCCGAGGTTCGCAAGGCGTTTGATGCGGTCCGCAAGGTGTCTCCGGACGGTGGCGATCGCGTCGCGACCGCCATGGCTACGCACTATTTGAACTACAACCTGCGAGTCGTGGTGGGTGAGAAATTTCTGTCGCGTATCGCCGGTCAGACGGAGACCAAGCAGGGTCCGGTCGTTGACGTTATTTTGGGTGCGAATGTGAGCGGCCAACAGACGACCACTGCTACGGCGGGTGTCGATCTGAAACCGGCTAACAACGGCATCCGTTTCCACATCACGCTTCAAGGGATCTCACAATCCAATACGGCCGGCGTAACCCAAGAAGCCACGGTCTACACGCAGGGATATCACCGATTCACGGCGTGGAAGCCGGTGATGTATGACGGCAACAAGTTCACGACCGGCCCGGGGGATGTCTCCGTCTCGCCGCATAACACGACGACCGGTGTGAGCACACAGTACAGCGGCGGTCTGTTTGGCGGTTTCGCCGACTCGATCGCCAGGAACGAAGTCGCCAAGCGCCAGGGACAGTCAGAAGCGATTGCCGCCCAGCGGGTTTCCAGCCGCGTCCTGCCTGAGTTCGGAGCGGAAGTCGATAAGAAGATCGCCCAGATGAACAATGATCTGGTAAACGGAGTGAATGCCCGCCTAAAGAAGAAAGATCTCTGGCCTTCGGCCACCAGCTACCGCTCGACCGAAGAAGAGATGCGTGCCCACTTGCGGCTCATGGCCGAACACGAATTGGCGGGCAGCGACAGTCCCTACATCGGTAGTGCGAGCACTGGATTCGTGGTGGCCATGCACGAGTCGTTGTTCAACAACAGTATGGACCGTTTGAAATTCGCCGGCCGCACAATGACCGAAGGAGAGGTGAAGGCCGAGATCGAGAAATCGTTCGAGGAATTACTCGGACATCCCTTCAAGATGGCCAAGAAGGTCGCAGAGAGCGCACCACCATCATCCGATCCCGCGACGTTTATCTTCCCAGACAAAGACCCGATCCAATTCCGTGTTGATAACGGTCAACTGACGCTGATTATTCGCGCGGGCCTGAAACAAAAAGAGGGCGAGGAAGACATCCCGACGCAAGAGATCACCGTTCCGCTGATGTTCAAGACCGAAGGAAAGAATCTGGTCGTCGAAAGCGGCCAAGTCGGCGTCTCGCCCATCGAAGCTCCGAAGAATGCCACATTGCAAATTGCTCGCTCGGGGATTGTCCGCACGAAGATTCAGAGCGCGCTGCCAACTCGCAAGTTTGACCGCTTCGTCGCCATCGACAAAGACGTTCCCAAACCCGTGACGGTCGGCGTCACATCAATTAAGGCCGCAGGCGGCTGGATCGTGGTCACCTTCGAGTGATCCTCGACACCGTGCCCGAAACTTGTTGACATCTCGCAGGACCGGAGTTGCTTGAGCGACTCCGGTCCTGTTTTCTTTGTAGAAACAGTCCCCGTACCGACTCCGCGTTGGTGGTTTTCGTGCCTAATAGTGACACCATGACACAACCAGCACTCACTCTCGCCGTGTCGGACTTGGCCAAGGAATACGTGACTGCCGCAGGCGCACTGACAGTCTTGCGAAGCGTGAACCTCAAGCTCAATTCCGGGGAGGCACTGGCCATCACCGGCCCGTCGGGCTGTGGCAAGAGTTCGCTCTTGTTTGTTTTGGGGGCGATGGAGCGACCGACGCGGGGCAACGTCGAATTACAAGGTCAAGACATCTACAGCCTTTCCGACGCTCGCTTGGCAACGCTCAGGCAACAGCACATCGGATTCGTGTTTCAAGAGCATCATCTCTTGCCGCAATGCACGGTCTTGGAGAATGTGCTGATTCCGCAATTGGCTGGCGGCGGCACACGACTCGACGACGAGCAGCGAGCACGCGGGTTGCTTCAGCGTGTCGGATTGTCTGATCGCCTCGATCATCGTCCCGCACAACTTTCCGGCGGCGAACGTCAGCGAGTCGCTGTCTGCCGCGCCTTGATCAATCAGCCCGCTCTGTTGCTCGCCGACGAGCCGACAGGCAATCTCGACCGCGCGAACGCCGATTCGATCGGCACGCTGCTGCTGGAACTCAGTCAAGCGACCGGAAGCACGCTGATCTGCGTCACACATAGCGCTGAGTTGGCCGCACGCTTTCCGCGCCGTGCCGAACTGCGTGATGGCATCTTAAAAATAAATGATGAATGACGAAGAGTTGCATGGAGTGTCGGACGATGAATTTGGAAGCCCATTCGTCCTTTGAGCCTCGTCATTCTTTCGTCATTGAGTACATCGTCATTCGATATTCCCGGAGAAACAACCAACTATGACCGTACCACTCTCAACCGTCCGGCGACATTTTGCCAGCGATAACTATTCGGGCATTTGTCCCGAAGCCTGGGAGGCGATGGCCCGTGCGAATCAGGGCCACGTGCCGGCCTATGGCGACGATGAGTGGACGGCGCGAGCCTCCGACTTGTTGCGCGACCTGTTTGAGGTCGACTGCGAAGTCTTCTTTGCATTTAACGGAACCGCATCGAATGCTCTCGCGCTGGCGGCGCTGTGCCAGTCGTATCACAGCATCATCTGTCACGAACTGGCTCACGCGGAAACCGATGAGTGCGGAGCTCCAGAGTTCTTCTCGAACGGATCGAAGATTCTGGTGGTGTCGGGCGATGAGGGTCGCATTCAACCGGAGTCGGTGTCCCACATGGTGCAGCGCAGAAGCGACATCCACTATCCCAAGCCGAAGGTGCTCAGCCTGACGCAAGCGACGGAACTGGGCACGGTGTACTCGATCGAACATTTGCAGCAATTATTCGAGGTGGCTCGTCGTCACGAACTGCGAGTCCACATGGATGGTGCTCGCTTTGCAAACGCGGTTGCGGCACTCGGTGTGGCTCCAAAGGAAATCACCTGGAAGGTCGGAGTCGACGTGTTGTGTTTCGGCGGCACCAAGAACGGCATGGCCGTCGGTGAAGCAATCATCTTCTTCAAGAAGGAACTCGCACAGGAATTCGCGTATCGCTGCAAGCAAGCGGGGCAGTTGGCGTCGAAGATGCGATTCCTCGCCGCGCCGTGGGTAGGCGTCTTAGAAAACGGAGCTTGGCTGCATCACGCGGCTCACGCGAATCGGATGGCCGAGTTACTGGAAGCCGGATTGCAACAAATCCCTGGCGTCGACTTCATGTCACGGCGGCAAGCCAACGCCGTATTCGCGCGGGTGCGGCCGGAGGTTGCGACCGCATTGCGCACTCGCGGCTGGCGGTTCTACACATTCATCGGCAGCGGCGGCGCACGGTTCATGTGCTCGTGGGACACCGCCGAGGCCGACGTCACCGCGCTGGTCAACGACGTCCGCGAGCTGATGGCGAAGAAGTAGGGGTCAGTCTTTGAAGTCGATTTTCGCGAGTAGCCGCACAACCCACGAAGGCGAGTTGATGCCGACCCAAAAAAGACACCTACTCCATTCACCCAGACCCGGTCTGTTTGATGAATTGGTAACCGTTGTTCATCTATCGGTGCCAAGCCAACGTTGAAAGACCGGCGCCAAATTGTCGATGAGTGGCGTGAGCGGCAGAAATCCCCAGCGCAACACCGCGAGATCGATCATTGTCGGAGTCAGCGGACGCCGAACCGCAATCAACGTCATTGCTAGGCAATGCCCGAGAATTCCCACACAGCAGGCTCGCGCGAATTGTCCTCCATCAAGCATCAGCGCGCCCAAGATCAGGATGATGACGTACTGCTTGACAGCCCGCTTCATGGCCGGACCATACTCCGACGCGAGTGGTGAAAATAGCGAACTCTCAGATGTGTTCAGGGCGGACGCCGCGGATGAAGGCGTCGAACTTCCAGAGGCAGATAATCTGGCAGGTTGGCAGTGATAACAGCGGAATGCCCCCCAATGGAGAACGGCCATTAGGGCGACAAAACATCCGGTGCGTGTCACCGCCGCCAGCGGGATTCCGTGGCCGAGCCAAAACCAGTAAATGCCCGATCCACCCACGAGCGATATGACGACGAAAGATGCCATCAACACATACTTGTCGCGTTCGTTCATAACAACCTCATTACAGAATCGCCGCGCCGCGGACTTCGATCCCTTTCAAGGCCATCTTCAGTTCTTCGATGTTAGGCGAAATCTCGAAGGCATCCGAGCGGCTGATCATCTCGCGATCAATGAAGCTCTTCAGCGAGTCGTTAAACAACTGCATGCCATCTTCCTTGCCCATGCGGATGGCGGCGGCCAGCTTGCCGTCCTGCTCTTCGAGCACCAGCTTGCGGACGATGCCGTTGAACAGCATCAGCTCGATGATCGGCACACGGCTTGGCTTGTCGACGACTGTGCGGATCAGTTTTTGAGCGACGATGGCTTTCATGTTGAACGCCATCGCGCCGCGCAGTGCTTTGTGCATGTCTTGCGGGAACAAATCCAGAATACGGCCGATGCAGGACGGAGCGTTCGAGGCGTGGATCGTGCCGTAGACCAAGTGCCCGGTTTCGGCGGCGTGGATCGCGGTGCCGAACGACTCCTGATCGCGCATTTCGCCCACCAGCATGATGTCCGGGTCTTGCCGCACGGCATGCTTCATGGCGATGTGGAAATCCTTCACGTCCATGCCGACCTCACGTTGGTTAATCAACGCCTTGTCCGACGTGTAGACGAACTCGATGGGGTCTTCGATCGTCAGAATATGAACGCTCTTGCGGTGATTGATGAAGTCCAGCATCGAAGCGATGGTCGTCGACTTGCCCGAACCGGTCACACCGGCGAGCAACACCATTCCTTGGTCGTACTCGACCAGCCTCTCCATTGACGGCGGCAGATACAAACCCTCGAAGTTGGGGATCGAGCGTTCGATCTTGCGGCTAACCATGCCCGGCATACCCATCTGCACGAACAGGTTCACACGGAACCGCCACTTTTCTCCTTCGTACTCGACCACGTGCGAGAAGTCAGAGCCTCCTTCGTTCCAAAAGATGTTGGTCAATCGCTCGTCCATCATCGGCATGAGCAACGCCTCCATCTTTTCTTTGGTGATCGGCTCCATCTTGAGCGGTACCAGCGAGCCACGCACGCGGAAGATCACCGGCTGGCCGACCTGCATGTGCAAATCCGAGCCTTTCATCTTGATCATCTCGCGGAAGACCTTGTCGATCTCCAAACTCTTGGTCGCTCCGAACTCACGCTTGACGGGAGCGGTCGGAGCAGCGGCGGCGGGAGCACCATGACCAGACATAAGAACTTTCCTTCCAAGTTGGAACCAATTCGAGGATGAACCGCGACGACGACGGCCAAAGAATCGTGACTGTTGTAACCGACGAGGCTTGGCTCGTTCCAGCAGTTATTGGTGGGTTTTCTCGCCGACATTGCCTGGGTCATGAGCGGTACGGCGCTAGCCGCCGTTGACGTTGAGGGAAAACACAACGATTCACTGGCGGCTAGCGCCGTGCCGCTCACAAGATGGCCGCGCGGACAAAAGTCTGGTAATCATTCAACGTGTCATCCGCCGACATCCACGATGCTACACGCGCAGATCACTGGCAAACCAAGACGTTCGGCCGTCGCGAGGAGTTCGTCACTTTCACTGCCGGGATTGAACCACACTTCGCGTGGCTGACACGCGGCGATATCCGGCAGCAGCGTCAGGCCAATTTCCGGCGGCACGTAAACCGTCACGCGGTCGATCGGCCGGTCCGGCACCTCGCGTAAAGACCGATAGGCCGGCAGGCCCTCGATCTCGTCCGCTTGAGGATTGATCGGGAACACTTCAAACCCGGCTCGCAGGTGAGCACGCACCGATTGGTTGCCGAACTTCCGTCGATCGCGACTCGCCCCCAGCACCGCGACTGTCCGCTGCTCTGACATGATTTGTCTCACGACTTTCTCACGAATAATTCCCCCACCGCCCCCGCGTCGGTGGTGAAATGCCTTGTGGCTACTACTATTTCTTGTGGCTACTAACTAGAGAGGGTGACGATTGCGTCAATGCTTGGTGCTGTTGTTCTGTCAGTTCCAGGGTCATCGTCAGTCTCCTTTTGCCGAATCATAGCACACCATGTGAATCGCGGCGCCTTGCCGAATACCCGCTGGCCGATGATTCGCTCCATCTCGAGCAGACGCGCGGCGTCGTGTTGGGAAAGCGTCTCGACGGGAATCCGGCAGCGCTGCGACACGACCTGCGCGATGTCCTGCCGATTGATTGTGAACGCGGGGTCGGGTGTGCGATTTTTCGGAATTGGCGGATCAGCCGCTCCGCAGTCGGGAGGTGCTTCGTCCGCCAATTCCGAAAAATCGCACGCCCGAAGTCGTGATTGCCCCAAACGCCGACCGCACTTGCTTCGGCCAACAATCGGCACGTCTCTTCAATCCGACGGCCTTGCTCGAACAAATCGCCAATCACGACGACCTGATCGATACCCTCAATTCTGAATTGGTCGAGGGCAACTCGTAGGTGCTCGACGTGTTCATGAATGTCAGTCAGAAATCCGAGTTTCATCACGTCGCTTCCCGCTCGTCTTCATCCAGATGGAACTTGTGAAGTAACCGATGGATCAGCGGAGCCAAGACGACAGCCATCATCGTGAGAAATGCAACGCCGCTGTAGAGAGCGTAGAATGTTGCAAACAGCTTGCCTCCCGTGGTGGTCATCGAATCGACCGGCCCCATTCCGGTGAGGATCATGGCGGCGTTTAACAGAGCGTCGATCCAAGGCATTTCCCCGAAATGGTGATAGCCCACACTGCCGATCAACAGCGACACGGTAACGATCACAAGCGTCGCACCGATGCTGCGACTCATGCGAAAAATGAACGCCTCACGAGGAAGCAGAGGTTCGTCTTTTTTTTCAAACATGGGTTTCACGACCCTGACTCGGTGACTTCCGAATGCGGTAATACGACGCGGCCTTTGGCCGCAACCAAAAGGTAGCGGTGCGGCGCAAGCCGCCCGGTGTCTGTGAAACCGGACGGCTTGCGCCGTTCCGCTACAAAATGC
>JAYVSP010000139.1:0-19081 GCA_043775215.1 Planctomyces sp.
AGCCGCGACCGTCAGGGAGTGTGACGGACAAGGACTTATGACCGCTCCCTGACGGTCGCGGCTCAATTCCTTCACAGGCTCTCCGCGTCGTGAATTGCGATGCGTCGCACCACAATTTGCGAACAGGCTACGGAGTTGATGCCGTCGGAATGTGGATCGTCTTACCGGGAATCCGTCGAAACGCCATGCCGGCGCGTTGAGCGGCGAGTCCGTCGGCGTTGGCGCGGTCGCCCAGAACAAGGCATTGCTCGGCGGGTACATTCAGCGCGGCGGCGGCCATCAAGAACGGTTCCGGAGATGGCTTGAGCCGGTAAGGCCAATTGGTTTCGCCGTTGGCGATGACGGCGTCAAATAGCTCGGTGGCTTTCAGGGCTTGTAGCTTCTCGCGCGCGGGGTAATCGCTGACGAGTGCCGTACGCCCGCCGCTCGCTCGGAATTGAGCGATCTCGGCGAGCAAACGGCTTCTTCGAAATTGCCACAGCCAGCGGCCGGGGCGAGCGAACATCCAGTCATCGACGATCAATCGCACGGCGTCGATTGTGCAATCCAATCGCTCGGCCGTGCGTGCCAGTTGCACGGTAAACGCATCGGCTTCGAGCGGAAGGTCTGTCAGCCGCACCGCCTCGTGCTCGTGACGAAACGCGCGGATAACGGCGCGAACACGTCGGTTGGCCCGGAGCAACTCGAGCCCCATCGCCACCTTCATCGGCATCGCGCGATACAACGTTCCGTCGAGATCAATTAGCCATGCGGCATAGCGCTCCACATTGTCACTCCACCTCCTACTCTTACTCCTACTCCTATTCCTACTCGGATTTGATGCAATTCGAGTAGGAGCAGGAGTAGGAATAGGAGTAGGAATTTGAACTGTCCTTCAACACCATCCTTGCTTAAGTACCAAATCCACAATCCGTGTCGCAGCGTGGCCGTCGCCATAGGGGTTATGGTCGATCTGTCGTTTCGAGTATTCGATGGGATCAGTGAGCAGACCTGAAACAGCCGAAACGATGCGTGACTCGTCGGTGCCGACGAGTTCCACCGCGCCGGCATCGAGTGCTTCGGGGCGTTCTGTTGTGTCGCGCATCACGAGGATCGGTTTTCGCAAAGACGGCGCTTCTTCTTGCACACCGCCGGAGTCCGTCAGAATCAGCGTCGATCGGTCCATTAGCCAAACAAACTCCGGGTACGGAGCGGGCGGGAGCAAGTAGACGTTACCGCACCCCGACAAGATTCGGTGGACTGGTTCTTGCACGTTTGGGTTGAGATGGACCGGATATACGAACGCGATATCCGGGAAGCGGCGAGCCAACTCGGCAATCGCTTGGCAGATGTTCTGAATCCCCGAACCAAAGTTTTCGCGTCGATGTCCGGTGATCAGCACCATGCGGCGGTCGCCCAGCCAGGAATGCGTCTCGGTCCAACGGGTGTTGTTGTCTCTTTCACGTGAGGCTGCCCAGAGCAGTGCATCGATGACCGTGTTGCCTGTGACATGAATGTCGGCATCGGCAATCCCTTCACGCAGCAGGTTCTGTCGCGAGCGTTCGGTCGGAGCACAATGCAATTTGGTGGCCAGAGACGCGACGCGGCGGTTCATCTCTTCGGGAAACGGCGAGAACAGATCGCCCGTTCGCAGACCAGCCTCGACATGCACGAAGGGAATCCGCCGATAGAACGATGCCAGCGAGGCACACATCACCGTCGTCGTGTCTCCCTGAGCAACCACACAATTCGGCTGCACTTGTTCCAGTACGCCGTCGATGCGCTCGATGCACCGCGCGGTCAAGCTGGCCAACGTCTGATTGGCCTGCATGACGTCGAGATCCAGATCATGCCGGATGCCGAAGTAGTCGGTGACCTGAGCCAGCATCTCGCGATGCTGCCCCGTCACGCAGACGATCGGATCGATCTCCGCATCGCGCTCACGGCACGCCTGCACCACCGGAGCCATCTTGATCGCTTCCGGGCGAGTGCCGAATACCAACAACGTTCGCAAGCGATTCATCGTTTTCTCAGAGGTGTGTCGGGGATGCCAGAACTGAATTGGGAAGAGGTGTCACACGACCGCGCGTCCCTGTGCTTTCCGTCGTCAAGCCAATCGCCCAGGGCGCAAATTGTCTGATCCATCGAGCGAGCGGAACGCTGATGACAAAGATGCTCAAAGTGTAGGCGAATGACCAAAACAGCGACTGGCTGTTGAAGTCCGATGCGACGCCAAACACGATGACTCCGATTCCGGTAAACAATCGGAAGAACAGCAGATGCGTTGGGAACACGACCACGGTATTGTCCGACAGGAATCGAACCGCGCGACCAGGCGGAATCAGCCGCGAGACCGCCATCACGAACACGATGCCGGAAACGGCGCCCAGATAAAACAGGCCGATGTGACCGTACTTCATGTCGTTCATGCTGACACCCGTGTTGCTTAGGCTCGCGAACAGATTCACGGACAGCGAGAACAGAGCGGTGACGACCAGCGCGCTGCCTGAGCGGAATCGTCGGGGCGCTTCCCATCCTCGGGCCAGGTGTCCCAGGCCATAAAAGCCCACTCCAATCAAGGCCACTTCCAAGTTCCACGGCAGCCGCGTTTCCGGAAAGACGTGCGGAAACAAATGCCCCACGCCGCCGCAGACAAGCAACGCCGCGGCGATTCCCATCGGCGTTCGCAACCGATGGATTACGTGGAAGGCGAGTGTCGTCACAAACAGGCACGTGAAGAACCACAACACGACATTCACAGACAACGCCGCTCCGGTCCCAACAAACCATCCGATGACCGGATCAGTAAGCCGTACGCTCCGAATGCTTGCAGCCCAACCGCCAAAACTGCGGATTGCCAGCCAAAACAGGAACGACACAACCCAGAAAACGGTGTACGGGACGATCAGCCGCTTCAGGCCACGACGCGTCGCTACGGCTAACGACTGAGCGAGATGTTGCGACTTGAGCACATAGCCCGCGAGAAAGAAAAACAACGGCATGTGAAAACTGTAAATGATTCGGACAACGGGTTCGGGGAGCGACTGCGTGTGCCCCAGCACGACGGCAACGATGCCAAAAGCCCGCGCTGTGTCCACCCATTCGTGACGCAGATTCGTCTCGGTCGGGATGCACGGCAAGCACGTCATGGTCGCGAACTCCGATCCGGAACTGTCGATCGAACAGACTTGTTCAAACCCAACACCTTAAACTCGATAGGCCGCGTCACGTATGACTTAGTTAGACCTCTGTTGGCTAGCGCCATTCCGCTCAAAGTAGGTGCCGTTGATTGATCCGCCGCGGGGATGTAGGTCGTGAATGGCCGCTCTTCAAGCAGAAAAAAGCGGGCAGTGCGGAAAAAAGAGCATAAAAAGGGGGAAAGTTGGATAGATCCATTTAACCCAGCGCTTTGCCCAAGGTGACCGCGTGCTCCACGGAAACGATCTGGCAGAGTGCGGAACAGGGTTTGCGATTTGCTCCTTTGGAGTGCGGGAATTTATTCCTGCTTTTCTTGCTTTTCTGATCCAACGATCGCCAATAAGGCAAAGAAAGCGGTGATGAATCACCGCAGTCCAAAGGAATTCGAATCGCCTTTACGAACCCTGTTCCGCACTCGACCTGGCAGCGCGATCAACTTCTGCCTGGCCAATATCCGCTGAATCTGTTCGAGCACAGCAATTGCCAATGTTCTGCCTTTAGGCGGGGAGTCCGCTTGTTCTATGTCTGGGCTGAGGGATCAGTCTGTCTGTTCCCTTGGTCGAACAAATGACGAACAGCCCGACCGCTGATGGTTTCGCAACGCAGCAGTTCCACCACAATGAGTTCGACCGCTCGCCAGTAACCTGATTGATCGAGCAGATGTTCCACCTTGGCCAACAGCCGGCGTTCGAGTCGTGCGGCTTGCCGTTCACTGGCTCGCTGCACGGCGAGCCGGCGGACGGTTCGCAGGTCGGTGATGGCTCCCTCCCAGGCATACACTCCGGTGTGTCGAGCTTCGGCCGCTGCGCCGGCGAGTGAAATCAAGATCTCACGTTCCAACCAATCTTCCGACGGCCGAACCCGCCCCTTTTGGAACTCGCAGCGTCCGAGCCAAGCGCGTCCTGGCAAGATGCTGACACGCTGTACCGCGCGGCCCAAGGCCAGCGCAACCACCGCATGCCCCGCTTCGTGATAGGCCGTCGCTTTGACTCTCGGCGATATTGGCGGCACAACGGGAACGCTCATCGTTTGGACAACACGTCGAGGAAAAGTGTTCGAATCGGTTTCAAATTTCTGCCAAGACCCACCAGACGACGCGCGGACGAATGCGTGATGGCCTACATCCCGTCCGAACGAGTCCTCCGCGAGGACGGCAATGAAGGAGCCACCGCGATTGTTCATTTGGGTGAGCTTAGTGCGGATGTCAGCATCCGGCGGTAATCGGCTTCGGAACCGGAGAAGATCTCTGTGAATGCGGCAGCGTCCACGGCGCCACGCTGGAAACGGCGCTTCTCGAAGAGCGGCATTGTTAGGCCCGTGATCGCCTCGACGCCGCGGCGGACGATTTCTCCCTTGAGAGCATACAGCCGATCGTGTCGCCAGTCGGTGAGTTCAATGAACGGGATGCCTTCGGCGACTTCGATGACGTTCGGCAAGGCATACGGACTGAAGCCGGAAAAGCCACTGGCACGCGCCGGGGCGAACGTGCGAATGTGACCGCGGCTCTGTCCGCCGGAGTACGTCAGCGAGTGCTTGATCGCACCGACGCCCCAGCCCTCTTGATACAGCATCGTGTTGTTGAGCACGCTACGGATCGTCAGTTCGGGATTCTCTTCGATCGGATAGTCCTTCAGGTTCTCGTCACCGCCGTCTCCGTCGGTGAGGTACTTCCAGTCGGGATAACGTTGCCGGATGCCTCGACACAGCACGAGCGCCATCGTGGCCGACTGTACGTCGAGCGGTTTGTAGTCTTCGATGACTCGGATTGTTTCGGCCACGTTGAGGTCATCGCGTGAAACCTCGATCACTTCGAGGAACAGGCCGAGGTCCAGGTCATCGAGAAACTGAGCGGCTTGGGCGGCGTCGCTGGGATCCATGTCGGCGAACGGGGGGCGTAAGCCTCCTGCTGCGTTTGGCTCGGCAACAACGCTGTTGACACGTTGGTCACCAGGGGGCTGACGCTCAATGGCACTTACTTTGAGCGGAATGGCGCTAGCCACCGGTGTTGTGGGGGAGGTTTTCCCTGCGAAATACCGGCGGCTAGCGCCTTGCCGCTCACTAGAGTAAGTGCCATTGGGCTGACGCTCCCCGTTCGCTTTTTCACCTCTGCCCGTCACCGACAGCGTGAACGCCTTCAGCCGCGCCGGCGACTCGCCGCGCCGCAGCAGCAGATGGTGCAACACCAGGAACAACGCTCCGCTGTCGATGCCGCCAGAGAACAGAACACCGATTGGCTCGTTGCGGCCGATGTGGTCGAGCCACAGGTCGCACTCGGCTGCGAGCGTGCCGATGTACGCCCGCCCGATCTCGTCGAGGTCTGGTCGCAGCCTGTTTCGTTCCGGCGCGAAGAATCGCGTGCAAATTGGATTCGGATCGGGACATCCGATAAGCGCGATCTCGACCAGATGATGTGCGGGCACCATCCGCGTGTACGACGGATGAAACTGATCGCCGTAGCCCTCGTGCCGCAGCCAGGCGGCGATCTCGTCAATTCGCTCGGCAATGATCAAACACGGACCCTCGCTGCGCTTGGCCAGGAAATACCGCATTGGCCGGCCGATCGACCGCGCCATGCGAACGATGTTGCCCCGCTTGGCCCACACCGCAAATTGCCCATCAATCTCGCGAATCCGGGCAGGAGCCCCCGACCCGACTCGCTCGGTCGCTTCGTCCGCGGACATGTTCAACAACACGTTGCCCGCCGGGTCTAACAGATCGACAACTCGTTCGACATACGCTTGATGCATGGCGACTTTCCTTCCAAAAATTGGTTCTCACCAACCGGCTCGGTTCCCTCATTGCCATCGCTGTTGGCGTTGATTGCTGGCCGTGAATACACGCCGAGGTGCGAATGACTGTCAATCAGTCCGGGGATGATGACCTTTCCGCTCGCGTCGATCACTTTTGCCCCGGCTGGAATCGCGACTTTGTCACTCGGCCCGACTTCGGCAATCTGACCGTCTTGAACGACGAGCGTGCCCGACTCAATCATCGGGCCGGAGACGGTGTGAATGCGCGCTCCGCGAAAGACGAGTGTGGCCTTTTCGGCAGCGAAAGAATCGCTGTAGTGTACGCAAAAAACGACAATAATCAGAACAGCAATGATCGTGGTAAGAACTTGAGAGCAGCGCAACATTGGTGTCCTTTCAATTTGCTGAGCGCAACTGGTCACTGTGTGATGAAGACGACTTACCTCTGTTTTGGTGGGTGTCTGCCGAGCTTCACCCAGCCGCGCCGTCCACGAACGAGGTTAGGGCGATTCAATCGCAGGGCATCGATCGTTGCCCGGCCGATGGGCGTTCGCCCGACAATCGTGAGGCCGTCACGAGTCCATCGAAAATGATCGTGCCAGTTATCTTTGCGCGGGTTGAATAGCGGAACAATGTCGCCGGTTTGTCGATCGCGAGCCTCCGAACGAGCCTGTTTGAAACAATTGCACCAGAAACAACACCAAGCCAAGTTTTCTGGAGAATCGGCACCGCCTCGCGATTCGGCAACGACGTGATCAATGAAGTAATCCTCGCCCGAGTTCTCCTCGGCCGAGCAGCAATACTCGCAACGACTTCTGGCGCGGCGCGCCACAAAAATCCGGATCGCCAAGGGAATTCGGCTCATCGCAACCTTTCCATGGCCTTACTGCGTCGCAGCATCACTTTGTCGAATTCCTTTCCGAGTTGCCGCAACTCTCGCCGCTCTTCTGCAGTGAGTTCACGCCGTCCCTGTTCGGCCAGCAACTCTTCGGCTCGCTTCTGGCACTCCAGCGAAACACGGTAGCCCTCGCCCAAAGCATCCAATTGCCGTCCGAATTCGCGACGCTCCCATTCGTCGTGGCTGACGAGAACGGCATAATTCTTGCCGTTGCGTTGAACAACACACGGCTCGCCCTCTTCGACTGCCTTGACTAAGTAATCCTCGAATCGCTCCTTCACTTGGCGCACAGTGGCATGAATGCTCATGGCAAGAACTCCAAAACTGATTGGCCTCACACTTCTGTAATCGTAACACCGCAAACCAAGGAACGTCACTCCTGCCGCGTCCCGACGAAGCCGAACTTGCATCCCTTTGAGCGGGAGCGCGCACCCATGTAGACTCAATCGCTCGACGATGGGGGAACTCGCTTCACGATTGGAAACACATGTGCGTTCGATTGTGGTTCATTTCGGCGATGGGTTTGGTGTTGCTGCCGTCATGGGCGGTCGCGCAAGTCGTGACCGGGGAACCGGCCGCCGTGCTGGCTGCGGTGGAGGAGCAACTCGTCAAAGTAATTGCTTCGGCGGAGCAATCGGTGGTGGCGCTAGGGATCATCAAGCGCGGCGGGGAAGCGGCGGCGTTGCGGGTGGATGGGTTTGGGTTGGAGGTCGTCTCGCGAGCCATTGATGAGCACAGTCCCGAGTACCTGCCGAATGAATTCGGGAGCGGCGTGATCATCACGGCCAACAACACCGATGAAGCGACGGCCGAGCGGTTGGTGCTGACGGCGTATCATTTGGTGCGCGGCGGGCCGGTGGTGGGGAAGGAAGCGCAGTCAGAGCGCGTGCTACGAGTGCGATTGCCTGGACGGCAGATTGCCGATGCGAAGATTCTGGCGGCCGATCCGCGGTCCGATTTGGCGGTGCTTCGCCTGGATTTATCGGGGACAAAGCTGAATCAGAAAGACCTGAAGCCGTTCAAACTCAATGAGCCAGCCGTGCCGCGCAAGGGGCAGTTCGTGATCTCGCTGGGGAATCCGTATGCGATCGCGCGCGACGGATCGGCCAGTGCGAGTTGGGGATTGATCAGCAACATCTCGCGATTCCCCGCTCCGCCAGAGAACGACAAGCCGGACGGTCCGCCCGCTCGGCGCGACACGACGATTCATCATCTCGGCACGTTGCTGCACGTCGATACGCGACTGAATCTCGGCGGCAGCGGCGGAGCACTCTTGAATCTGAAGGGCGAACTCATCGGACTCACGACGTCCCTGGCCGCGCTGGAGGGGTACGAGAAATCAGTCGGCTACGCGATCCCGCTCGATGCCAACATGCGGCGCGTGATTGACTCGTTGGCGAAAGGACTGGAGGTCGAATACGGATTTCTCGGCCTGCAACCGGACGACTGTTTGCTCGCGCCGCTGCGAAACTTGCCGCCAAAGATGACTCAACCGACGGCGGCTCGCGTGCTGTTAGCGTTTGCCGATTCGCCTGCGGCCGTCGCCGGACTGCGGCGAGACGACATCATCTTGGCGATCAACCGCCGGCCGATCTTCGGCAAGTTCGATTTGCTGCGCGAGGTCGGATTGCTCGGCCCCGGTGGGTTGGCCGAGCTGACTGTCTGGCGCGAAGCTGATCGCCGCGAACTGACTCTGCATGCCGAGTTGGGCAAGTGGCCGCTGTCGGATGAAGAAGCCATCATCGCCACGCAGCAGCGTTTTCCCGAATGGCGCGGCCTGCGCGTGGACTATCCGACCGCGCGGGCCAAGTACATGAACTGGCCCGAACAGCGTTACCCGGCTGCCGTCGTCGTGACCTCGGTCGCTCCGCAGTCGAGCGCGGCGAGTGTCGAGTTGCAGGAAGGTGACTTCATCACGCACGTCGAGGCTCAATCAGTCCGCACGCCGGAAGAGTTCCAAGCGGCCGTCAGCAAACTCGACAAACCGGCGGTCACCGTCCGCACGCTCGACGGCCGCCGCCTGTCGCTGCGGAAGTAGCAACATTTGGAGTGCGGGGATGCATCCCCGCTTTGCTTCGCGGCGGAGCCGCTTTCACTATGGTCTTGATGTCACAAAACGGATCCGCCTCGAAGCACAAAAGCGGCTCCGCCGCAAATGAAAGCGGCGATGCATCGCCGCACTCCAAAGTTCGCTACGTGATGTGCGCGCCTTGCGTCTCGACGTAGACGGCGTACAGCGAGGTGCTGCTGGTCATGAACAGGCGGTTGCGTTTTGAGCCGCCAAAGCAGACGTTGCTGCAAATCTCCGGCAGCAGGATTTGGCCAATGCGGACACCTTCCTTCGGCTCGAAAACGTGAACTCCGTCATAGCCGGCTCCAACCCAGCCGGCGCTCGCCCAGATGTTGCCATCCACATCGCAACGGATGCCATCGGCAAAGCCGGCTTTGATCCCAGAAGCGATCTCATTTGCGACACCATTGAAGAATGTATGGTCCGGTTCCATTCGCAGCTTCATCGACGCGAACTCCTTGCCGTTCTTCAAAGTTTTCTCGTCCACGACATCCCACACCTTGATGTTCTTGGGAGCCTCGTCGTAGTGCGACGCACCGGTGTCGGCGACGTACAGCTTTTTGTAGTCGGGTGAGAAGCAGATGCCGTTTGGCTTGAAGATCTCGTCGGAGACCTGACTCAGCTTTCCGGTCTTGGCGTCGATGCGATAGATCGCTTCCTTCTGAAACGGTTGCACGGAGCCGGTCTTGGCGTTGACTCCCTCGTAGTTCATCAAGCCACCGTAGCCGGGATCGGTGAACCAGATGTCGCCGTTCGGGTGGACGACGCCGTCATTCGGAGCGTTCAGCGACTTGCCGTTGAACTCGGCGGCGAGCGTCGTCACCGAACCGTCGTACTCGTACCGCACGACTTTGCGAGTTCCATGCTGAAACGAAATTTGCCGGCCCTGAAAATCAAACGTGTTACCGTTACTGTTGCCGGCCGGATTGCGGAAGACGCTGACGTGGCCGTCTTCTTCCAGCCACCGCAATTGAATGTTGTTCGGGATGTCGCTCCACAGGAGATACCGACCGACACCGTTCCAGGCCGGACCTTCGGCCCACAGCATTTCGTCACTGTGATACAGACGCTGGATTGGCGTGTTGCCCAGCGCGTATTTCTTGAATCGCTTATCGAGCGTGATGATGTCCGGGTCGGGATACCGCGTGGGCTGAGCATTCGGCCCGAAGTCGCGGGCCAGCGCTTGCCGAGCGACCGCGGTTGCCGCGACGGCGGCGGCGGCGGCGGCGGTCAGGAAGGAACGTCGATCAGTGCGCGGTGTCGTTTCCATTGAGGGTCTCCTGAGATTGAGGTTTGCAATTCAAGTTGCCGGTGAGGGGCGATATTCCAATCATCCCGGCGGCGGAATGCGAGCGATCGCGTTTCAATTCAGGTTTGATCGCGTAGCCACAAGGCATTCCACCACCGACACGGGGTCGGTGGGGGAGGATTGAAAAGCAACTCCTGTCCTTCGCCGGGATGCCCGCCTATACTTTGCTCCGTCTCCAAAATAACTTCGCGACTGTGACGTAGCTCGACACCATGCCCGAATCTTTGCGTGGCCACTTTCTGATTTCCGCCAAGCACCTGCGCGACCCGAATTTCTTCAAGACGGTGGTGTTCCTGCTGGAGCACAATGAACACGGGGCGATGGGTCTAGTGGTGAATCGGCCGTCTTCGGTGACGGTGTCGCAGGTGTTGTCCGAACACTTTGAGCTCCCCGAAACGGGTGAGGTCGTGTTTATCGGCGGACCGGTCGAGCCGGGGAATCTCTTCATCCTGCACAACGCCCAAGAGCTGGATTTCTCCGAAGAGCCGCCACTGGACGGAGTCTTCGTCGGTTGTACGAAAGATGTCTTTCAGTCGGTCGTGCAAGCCGTGGCCGACGGGGACGACGCGGCTCGCTTCCGAGTCTTTTCCGGGTGTGCAGGCTGGGCTCCGAAACAGCTTGAGGCGGAGATCGGCCGTGGCGACTGGTTCATTCACGACGCCGAACCAGAGTATGTTTTTCAGAAAGACCCGTATGAACTATGGGACACGCTGACACGCCATTTCCAAATGTCGCACCGCCTGCTGCCGCAAGCGACCGAACACCCGGAATGGAACTGAATCCCTGGAGTGCTGCGGCTCGACGCAGCCCTCCATTCCGCTGAAATTGCGACTCTCGAAGTCCGGAAAGTGTCGTTACCAACATCGGCGGAACAGTCGCCGTTTTCCTGGCTATCAACGTCTTTATTCCTATTGAATCGAGGGCTGCGTCGGAGCCGCAGCACTCCAGGATCTAGCAGATGACGCTGATCACGCTCACGGATTCGAAAACCGGCTCAACGGCGCGCATCGCGCCGCAGTTGGGCTTCAATTGCTTTGAGTTTGTCGCGCGGGTTCGGGATTGGTCGGTCAATGTCTTGGACGCCGATCCGGCATTTGCTTCTGGGACACTTCGGCCGAGTGGGCATGGGATTCCGTTATTGTTTCCCTTTCCGAATCGGATTCGTGAGGCTCGGTTCAATTGGGAGGGGCGCGAATATGTGATCCCGGCCGAGAGCGGACGTCATGACAAGACCGGGAATGCGATTCATGGCTTCTGTCTCGACCGTCCGTGGCGTGTGATCGAGCAGAATGACCGCGTCGCCGTTGGACAGTTTCAGTTGTCGGTTGATGCGCCGGAAAGGCGGTCGCTGTGGCCTGCGGATTTCGTGATCGACGTCCGTTACGAACTGCGCGGCACCACACTGCGCGCGGATATTCGCATCGAGAACCCGGACTCGGTGCCGTTGCCGTGGGGTTTTGGGACGCATCCCTATTTTCGTCTGCCGCTGGATGAGCAGAGTCAGCCGGAACGTTGTTTGATCGAAGTTCCGGCCGACAGCGAGTGGATCTTGAAGGATTGCCTACCGACTGGCGAACGCCGACCTGTCTCGCGCGATAAAGACCTGCGCGACGGCGAATATTTTGATGTGCTCAAGCTGGATGAAGTGCTAACGGATCTCACGGCCTCCGACGGCGCGGTTGAGACGCTGATCATCGACGAAGCCGCCGGCCTGCAAGTCACACAGCGCTGCGATCCGGCGTTTCGCGAGATGGTTGTCTTCACACCCCCGCAGCGATCTTGCATCTGCATCGAGCCATATACCTGCGTGACCGATGCAATCCATCTGCAAGCGCGCGGCATTGCCGCCGGCCTGCGCGTGTTGCCGCCGGGCGAGCGAGTTCACTTGTGGTTTGAAATCTCCGCCGGCACGCTGTTGTGCTGATGGCTTCGAGAATGATGAATGTCGAACGCTGAATGTCGAATGTCGAAGTGAAGACCAGAAGTCAATCCGCAGAGGGCAGAGCAATGGCGAACAAAAACTTCGACATTCGTCATATCGTCCGAATTGTCGCCGCTTGTCTGGCAGTGCTGCCGAGCGTCGCGGTGGCGCAGACGGACGAGAGCGACGTGCCCGACATCGGCCGCAGCCAAAGGTTGCTCGATAAGGTCGAGCAGTGGAAGCGCGAGGCACAAGCCGTTCTCAAAAACTTTCCGCGGCCGATCCCAGCCGATCCAGCCGATCGCAAAGTCGTCATCGAATTGGAAACTCCCGTCGTGCGCACCATTCATGTGTCCGACGCAGCAGGGCAATGGATCGAACATCGCGTTTTCGTCGCCAAACTGCGGCTGATCAACTTGACGACCGAAACGAAAACGATCGAGCCGCCACAAATCAAGCTCATGGCGGACGGCAACTGGCTGAAGAACGGCGAGATCGAGCCGCGAACTCAAGGTGCTGACGTTCAAGTCGGTGAGCAGTCTTTTCCACTGGGAACACTCAAGCCAACCCCGGTCCAGATCGCATCGGGCCGGAGCGGCTCCACCTGGATAGTCTTCGGTGGGTTGCCACGCGGAGCTCAGATTCCGAAGTTGCAACTGTCGGTCTCCGTCGGAGAGAAACCGATCGAATTGGACATCAACGCCTGGTCGGCTGCGAAGCTGGGCCTCTCGTCGCGACGACTTGGCCCGCGCGGCTGCCTGGCACTGCTGACGATCGAAGGCGAATTGAATCCGCTCAGTTACGGTGCCTTGCTGGAAGAATTGGCTCGGCTGGCTCAACAGAAGGTGACGCGTGTTGTCATTCGCTGGTCGAAGAGTGCGCCTCCGATTGACCTCACGCTGAGCTATTGGTTCCTCGGCGCGGTGCAATCGAACGGACGCAATGAGTATCCGAATCAACCGTATTCATCGCCGCCCAATTCATTCACGGAACTGCGACTGGCGGAGCTTCCGTTTGCAAATCGGTCCAGTGTTCCGAATCTGGCCGCATACGGCGGCGTGGTAGCCAGTCCTGCTGCGATGGCCGCCGCGTCTCCGATTCATGCGACGACGGCGGAGGCGGTCGTTGCGGCATTGCGGACAGGATATGAAATTCTACCGCGAAACGAACTGCTCGCGGAAATTCGGACTGGAGACGTGCTGACGCGGTGCGCGGCACTCGTGGCAGGCGGCGCGCGGCTGGCCTCGGACGATTTGCCGCTGCTGCTGGAACTGGCCGACGATTTGGAGCCTTCCATCCAGTCTGCGGCTTTGTATTCGCTACGGCATTTTGGTGAGCCAGCCGCGATCAACAAACTGTTACAGCACGTTCGCGGAAGTCCCGGACCGATCGCGGCAATGGCGGCCGAAAGTCTGGCGGCCTCGCGCTATGCCGACGCACACGATGCGCTGCTGACGTTGCTCGAACGGGAAGGGACAGACTCGCGCAAGGCGATCGTGATGGTGTTGGCTCAGAATCCGCGGCCGATTTTCTCAGAAACGATTTACAAATATGTCCGCGATCCGCAGTCGAGCCTGGGAGTCGAGGGCCTTCAAGCTCTGATCCGCATCGGTCATCCGAAACTGCGCGAGGTGCTTCAGGAGATGCTCGATGCGCATGACCCGGCGCTGCGCTCTGCGGCGTACCAAGAACTGGCAAATCAGAGCGATCCTGAGATCGAAGCGGCATTGTTGCGGCACACGCTTAAACAATTGGAGGCCGCGCCACCCACGCCAATGATGCTGGCTTTCCTCGTCAAAACCACAGACCAATCGGTCGTGCCTCTGCTGCTAACGCATCTGAAGAAGATGAACTCCGATCGCTTCGGTCTGATCAACACGCTCGCACAAATCGGTGATCAAACCGTGGCCGACGCGCTGGCCGAATACTACACCGAGCTGAAGTCACAGGAAAAAGTGCTGGTCCTGGGACTGCTCGGTCAATTCCGGTCGCCGCAGTTTCTGAAATTGGCGGGGCCGGCATTGGAATCGAATGACGCCGGACTGGTCAGCACTGTGTGCCAGTGGTTGCAAACAGATCCGACCGCCGCCGCCACGCAACTGCTGATCGCGGCTCTGGACAAATCGACTTCACCGAACACGCTGCCCCACATCACCAGTGCCCTGGGCCAGATTGCAACCGCGGACGCGCGCAAGGCTCTGCGCAAAGCGGTCCAGTCGGGCGATTCTCAAAAGAAAGCCTATGCGCAGACTGGATTGCGGATTCTCGCCAGCCGATCTCCCGGAATGCTGTATGTCCAACAAGGGTATAACGCCGAACAAGAGGGGCAGCCGGAAAAAGCACTCGAGTTCTTCGCGATGGCCATCAAAATGGACCCGGAATTGCCCGAGGCTTACACCGTCCGCGCGAACTTATTCTTGAAACAAAACAAGTTCGCCGATGCTCGGAAGGATTTCGAGAAGGCGTTGTCGCTGGACGACTCGAGCAGCGAAGCGGTCACTGGCGTCGGCATCACTCTGGCCATCGCGGGCAAGTTTGAGGAAGGGATCAAGCTACTGGAGGACAACCGCGCCAAATTTCAGAACGATGGCCTGTTCCTTTACAACGCGGCTTGCGTCTATGGCCGCGCGGCGGAAGCCGCCCAAAAGGATCTGACGCTCGGTGACCGCGACAAGAAGATCGCCGAGTTCCAACGTCACGCGATTGACGACCTCCGTCAGTCCCTGAAACTGGGCTTCGACCAAATCGACTGGATGAAGAAAGATCCCGACTTGAACTCGCTGCACGATCTGCCGGAGTTCAAAGAGTTGACGAAATAAACGTGAGTCTTTCGAGCCGCGACCGTGAGGGAGTGAAACGGACAAGGACTTAAGAACACTCCCTGACGGTCGCGGCTCGAAAGACTCACGACGCGGAGCGGCGTGCCACATCAAGAGGGAGGAACCGAAGACGACTCGCTTTCCGACGCGTGCTGGGAGGATCGGCTCGTGAAGTTGATCGAAGTCTTCCGCATTTCCTCGTGGCCACTCCCCCGACCAAGAACCGCGGAGACCGAGACGCTTTATTCACTTTCGCGAGTTGTCCCCAACTTCCGCGCGGTTTCGCACACGACTACGATACCGCCCCGTAGCACAGGCGGCTCGCCTGTGCCTTCTCGCAGAATCCAAAGCAGGTGAGCCGCCTGCTCTACGGCTAAGGACGCTTCGCCATGATTACGCCGAACAACAACGTCACCGATCGGACTTATTCGCTGCCGCCGCTGGGGCGGAATCCGTCAACTCAAGCTCAAGGGACTTCGCCGGGGAGTTTTTCGCTCTTGCCGAAGATCGCCAGCGGTCGCGCGGGGCGGTGGACGTTCGCGTCTCCGGATACACCAGGAATGCCGGCTCCGTCGGACAAGACGGCGTGGGATTTCATGCCACTCGACTGGATCTTGAAGCCTGGCTTTGAAGACGACTATGAGCAGGCCGATGCTTGGGAAGCGCCGTCTGGATTCAGTCCGGTGACGCAATTGGAATCGGCGCGACTGGGAATTATTACGCGCGAGATGCAGCGCGTCTCCGAACGAGAGCCGCATCTCACCGCCGAACAAGTGCGGGACGAAGTCGCCGCCGGGCGCATGATCATTCCGGCGAACCGAGTCCACTTGGGTTACAAGCTCGACCCGATGTGCATTGGCCGAGCGGGACTGACGAAGATCAACGCGAACATGGGAGCGTCGCCGGTCTCGTCGGGGACGGACGAAGAAGTCGTGAAGTTGCAGTGGGCCGAGAAATGGGGGGCCGACACGGTCATGGACCTTTCGACCGGCGGCAACATCGACGAGTGCCGCCAGGCGATCATTCAGAACAGCACCGTGCCGATCGGGACCGTGCCGATTTATTCGATGATCATCGCGCGGCGTTTGGAAGACCTCGACGAGGCTTCGATCTTGCAGATGCTTCGGCATCAGGCGAAGCAGGGGGTCGATTACTTCACGATCCATGCGGGCGTGCTGATGGAGCACCTGCAATTCGTGAAGGACCGGCTGATCGGCATTGTCAGCCGCGGCGGCTCGCTGCTCGCCAAGTGGATGATTCTCAACGGCAAACAGAATCCAATGTACGTCCTATGGGACGACATCTGCGACATCATGCGGGAGTATGATGTGAGCTTCTCGATTGGCGACGGCTTGCGGCCGGGCGGACTCGCCGATGCGACCGATCAAGCTCAACTGGCTGAACTTTGCACGCTGGGCGAACTCACCGAACGCGCATGGCGACGCGGTGTGCAAGTCATGATCGAAGGGCCGGGGCATGTGCCGTTCGATCAAATTGAGTTCAACATGAAGCTGCAACGACAGCTTTGTCATGGTGCTCCGTTTTATGTGCTCGGCCCGCTGGTGACGGACATCTTCCCCGGCTACGACCACATCACCAGTTGTATCGGAGCGACCGCCGCCGGCTTTCACGGGGCGAGCATGTTGTGCTACGTCACGCCGAAGGAGCATCTCGGCCTGCCGAAGAAGGACGACGTGAAGCAAGGCTGCATCGCCTACAAGATCGCCGCTCACGCCGCCGACGTTGCGTTGGGAATTCCGGGCACTCGCGACCGCGACGACGAACTGACAAAAGCCCGCGCGGCCCTGAACTGGGACAAGCATTTCGAGTTAAGCTTCGATCCGGAGTTCGCTCGTGCATTGCATGACGAAGATCTCGATGTGGACACCGACTTCTGTGCGATGTGCGGCCACGACTGGTGCAGCGTCCGCATCTCGAAAGAGATCGTCGAATTCGCGTCTGGTAAAGCCGAAGAGTTTGCCTGGGAAAAAGCTAAGAAGACCGCCGCTCTCTCCGCCGAACAACTCGCTGTGTTGGAGAAACGCGGCGTTCTCAGCCCGGATGAAATCCACAAGCTCGCCAATAAAACGAAGAAAGCGGTCGGAGCTGAAGAGACCAAAGGCAGTTGCCACAGCGACTACGTGGACGACGACCAAGCCAAGCAGATTCAAGACGAGCGACTGGAACTGGTGGAATTGAGTTGACGTGAATCGCAAGAAATCACGTTGCAAGACTCTGACTCTCGAAGCGGCAGACAGTGAGAAGTTCGTCTTGGCCCCCGTCGCGGGTTGGGAAGGCTTTGAACTGGATGAGTCCGCCGACATTACCAAGAACAAGCGGCTCATCACGCGACTGGAAGCTCGAAAGAGTGACCGTCCCAAAATGAGTCTTGCGGCGGTCAAAGCGGAATTGGGTTTGAAGTAAACTGGCGGAAACGTTTGAAGTCGAACTGACTTTTCGGAGGTAACCAACAATGAGTACGTCGGTGGCCAACGGCATTACTTTGGAAGAGTTTCTCGCGCTCCCCGATGATGGCGTCTTTCGGGAAGTCATTCGAGGCGAACTGCGTGAATACCGAGGTGACGAAATGACGCGACGAAACAAAAAGCACACAAAAGTCGAAGCCAAGATTGCTTACTTGCTGAATGATTGGCTCGCACAGCAACCCGCTGAAACAGGCGAGGTTCATTCCGGAGAAGTCGGCTGCATCATCCGACATGATCCGCTGACGACGGTCGGCATCGACGTCGCCTTCTTCGATTATGACGTGGCCAACGATGATTCGAGTGGCAGCTCTTTCATTGGTGGTCCGCCGATCCTGGCTGTTGAGATACTCTCTCCGTCTGACACGATCGAAGGTGTCACGGAAAAGGTGGAAGAATACCTGGCACTGGGTGTTGCCATTGTTTGGATCGTCAATCCACGGTTTCGCACCGTCGAAGTCTTCCGCCCGGACGCTGATCCGCAACTCTTCAACGTGAAGCAAACACTGACCGCCGAGCCGTTCCTTCCCGGCTTCGGCACACCGGTTCTCGCGATCTTTGAGTGACCCGATGACGTGACAAAGCACCTTCTCATTCTCGACATCGACGAGACACTGGTTTACTCGGCGGAGTCCCCTCGATCGTGTGTTGGTCGTTGATGACAGCCCGAAAAAGCACTCGCGAAACTATGGCAACTTGATTCGTATCAGGCCGTACTTGGGCGCCGACAGTGACTCGGAATTGCGTGACTTGCTGCCATTTCTGGATTGGATCAGAACGCTTGAAGACGTCCGACGGGTTGAGATCAGCTACAGCTGACAGTTATTTCTGCGCCGGTCCTTGCCTGCTATCAAGGCAAGTCCGATCCGACTTGGCGAGTAATCGACAGCCAGACGTTCATTCGGAAAGTCGGAACGCTGAGTCGATATCTCGCGGCGGTGCGTGGTTCGTGAGAGTCACGTCGCGGGTCGATCAAGATTGCTGAGCCAGTAACGACTCTTTGGTCAAGAGGGACATCCGAAACTCGGCATTGCGGCTTTCCGGCAGTGAAGATATGGTGCCTCTTCGGATGGATGCTGTCGGGGCATCCTGTCTGGGTCTTGTGGGTGTTTGAGCTCCTGCGAAGCCTGGGTGATGTAGTTGCACTGTCTGGAAAGCGGTGCCAGTTCGAGGAAATGCGTGAATGGCTAAGAAACTTTTCGTAGGTGGTTTGGCTTGGGCGACGACGGACGACGGACTCCGACAGGCGTTCGACCGGTTCGGTGAAGTCGCGGAAGCGAAAGTGATCATGGATCGGGAAACCGGTCGTTCGCGAGGCTTCGGCTTTGTGAGTTTTTCGAATGACGATCACTGTCAGGCGGCTATGCAGGAGATGGACGGCGCTCAACTCGACGGACGGACCATCAAGGTCAACGAAGCCCAGGAACGAGCACCGCGTCCCGGTGGGGGCGGCGGTGGGGGCGGCGGTGGACGTGGTGGATACGGCGGCGGCGGCGGCGGCGGCGGCGGCGGCGGCGGTGGAGGCGGCGGACGCGGTGGTTACCGTTAAGTCGAACTGTGCCCGTTACCACAAGAATGGACACGAAGAAGCCGGGAATCATCCCGGCTTTTTCGTTGGGCAAAATGGAGCGAAGGGGTCGGGAGTCTTTTTCA